>DATNJP010000191.1:0-9817 GCA_035603855.1 Luteibacter sp.
TCGCCGCTGAAGCGGCTCCCACAAAGAGCAGGACCTGCCCACAAGAGCAGGCCTGGCTCCCGCAAAGAGCAGGCCTGGCTCTCACAGACGCCAGCCTGGCTCCCGCAAAGAACGGCCCCTCAGGCGGCGACGTCCTCGACCCATTGGTGGCCTGCCTGGCGCAGGAGTTCGCGGGCGGATTCGGGGCCCCAGGTGCCGGCCTCGTACGTGTCCGGCCCGTTCTGGTCGTCGCGCCAGCCTTCGAGGATCGGCGTCACCCACTGCCAGGCCGCCTCGGTCTCGTCCTTGCGGACGAACAATGCCGGGCTGCCCTTCACCGCATCGAGCATCAGGCCCTCGTACGAATCGCGGTAACGGATGCGGTCCGGCTCGCCGAGGCGCGACAGGGCGTCCACTTCGTCCAGGCCGAAGCTGTTACCCGGGTGCTTCACGAACAACGGCAGCGTCACGCTCTCGTTCGGCTGCACGCGGATCACCAGCCGGCTACCCGGACGCGCTTCCCCGAACAGGCCAGGCTCGCCCGCGCGGAACTGCACGATGACTTCCGTCAGCTTCTCCGGCATGCGCTTGCCGGAGCGCAGGTAGAACGGCACGCCCTTCCAACGCTCGTTGTCGATCTCCGCCTTGAGGGCCACGAAGGTTTCCGTGTTGCTCGGCGTCTCGCCGGGCAATTCCTCGCGATACGCCGGCACGGTTTTGCCGCCCGTCGTGCCCTGCACGTACTGGCCGCGCGCCACATGGGCCCGCAGGTTCTCGCGATCCAGCGGCTTCAGTGACTTCAGCACGCGCACCTTTTCGTCACGAAGCGCATCGGCTTCCAGCGATGCCGGGCGCTCCATCGCAACCACCGTAAGGACTTGCAGCAGGTGGTTCTGGATCATGTCGCGAAGCGCGCCGGAACCATCGTAATAGCCGCCACGCCCTTCAAGGCCGACCGTCTCGGCCGCGGTGATCTGCACATACTCGATGGACTCGTGGTCCCACATGCGCTCAAGCATCGGATTGGCGAAACGCAGCGCGATGATGTTCTGCACTGCTTCCTTGCCGAGGTAATGGTCGATGCGGAAGATGCTGTTCTCCGGGAAATACCGGCCTACGCCTTCATTGACCTTGCGCGCGGTTTCCAGGTCGGTGCCGATGGGCTTCTCGAGGACGATGCGCGAGGTCTCGCTGCGCAAGCCCTTCTCCGCCACGTTGCGGGCGATGTCGCCGTACAGGTCCGGCGCCGTCGCCAGATAAAACACGCGCACGCGGTCGGCGGAGGCATTCGATTCCACGAGCATCTTCAGGCCTTCCCAGTTGCCCGTCGATTCGGCGCCATTGAGGCTGACATAGTGAACCAGGCGCAGGAACCGGTTCACCGTCGCATCGATCAGCTCGTCCGCACGGACATGCTCGCGCAGTGCCTGGCGTGCCCGCTCGCGGTAGCTCTCGTCGTCCAGCGGCGATCGCGCGGTGCCGACGATGCGCGAATCGCTGGGAATCTGCCCTTCCGCGAAGCGCCGGTACAGCGCAGGCAGCAGCTTGCGCATGGTGAGGTCACCCGTGGCGCCAAAGATCACGTAGTCGAAGGAATCGACCGGTTCGAGCGGGCTGGAAGTGTTCATCGTTGGGGGAGTCCGGAGAGCTAAGGGTGGGACGGCACGCTGCCGCCACCTCGACGGGATCATGAATAAGGCAACTGGGGCGCCTTTCAAGTGCGCGAATGGTAATCGGCCTTGCGCCGGGGGAATAAGTGTTATGACCCGCCACGTATGACAGCCCTTCGCGGCCGGCCCCATGCATTTGGCTGGCGGCACCACAACGGGGCCGGAATCGAAGGAAATACCGAACATGAGCAAGCTCAAAGACAAGGTCGCGATCGTCACGGGCGCTTCCAAGGGCATCGGCGCCGCAATCGCCAAATCGCTGGCCGCCGAAGGCGCGTCGGTGATCGTGAACTACGCTTCCAGCAAGGCTGGCGCGGACAAGGTCGTCGCCGAGATCGAAGCCGCGGGTGGCAAGGCCGTGGCCGTGGGTGGCGACGTGTCCAAGCAGGTCGACGCCGAAAACCTGGTGACCCAGGCCATCGAGAAGTTCGGCCGTCTGGACGTCCTCGTGAACAACTCCGGTGTTTACGAGTTCACCTCCATCGAAACGACCACCGAAGCGCAGTACCGCCGCATGTTCGACATCAACGTGCTCGGCACGATCCTGGTGAGCCAGGCTGCGGTGAAGCATCTCGGCCAGGGCGGCAGCATCATCAACATCGGTTCGGCCGTCACGCGCATCACGCCCGCCGAGAGCGCCGTGTACACGGGCACCAAGGGCGCGGTCGATGCGATCACGGGCGTGCTGTCGCGCGAACTGGGTCCGCGCGGCATACGCGTCAACTCGGTCAATCCGGGCATGGTCATCACCGAAGGCACGCACACCGCGGGCTTCGCCGGTTCCGATTTCGAGACCTGGGCCGCCGGCCAGACGCCGCTCGGCCGCGTCGGTCAGGTGGACGACATTGCGCCCATCGTGACCTTCCTCGCCTCGGACGACGCCAAGTGGGTCACCGGTGAACTGATCCTGGGCTCGGGCGGCATGCGCTAATCGCGCAGGCCGTACAGGTCCGGATGCAGGAACGGCGCCATCGCCAGCACCATCGCCTGCGTGTACGCGCTTTCGCGCGTCGCGTGGCCGTTGGTGACCAGGCCGATGGCGCCGCCTTGCTGCTTGATGTTCACGGTGCCGAACAGGCGATCCATGACGTGGCCGAGTTCCTCGCCTTCCAGCAGGGCCTCGTACACGGCAGGCGGCAACGGTAGCCACGCGCTGCATCCCACGGAGACCTCGCTGCCGTTGGATATGGCCACGTAACCAAAGGTGCCGGGACCGTCCTCGGTGACATCGACGCCGCCTTCGAGGGCAACGTAGAAATCCGCGTCGCCGCTCTGGCGGCAGAAGTTCATGCGGTTGATCGCGCCTTCGCGCGTTTCGGCGGCCGTCATCGGCTGGTCGTGGACACCCGAGGGAGCGTGCATGCCCTCGCATTCCACGAGTCGGCCAGGAAACAACGGCGCCAGTGCGTTACGCACGGCGCCCACCTTGACGGGGTTGCGCGAGCCGACAAGAACCTTGATCGGCTGGTGATCGGTGGACATCGGGGAAAGCCCTGGGGGAAGCGCGGGCATCTTAGCAGCCCGCGCCGTCGCTCCCGGTACAGCACCCTCAGCCCGCGAGCGCGCCGTCCACCATCGCCTGCGCTTCGGCCAGCACGACCTGCAGGTGTTCCTTGCCGCGGAAGCTCTCGCCGTACACCTTGTAGATGTCCTCGGTGCCCGACGGGCGCGCCGCGAACCAGCCATTGGCCGAGATCACCTTGATGCCGCCGATGGCCTGCCCGCCCGCCTTGTTGGTCACCTCGATGATCGGGTCGCCCGCCAGCGTCTTCGACGTGACCTGTTCCGGCGCGAGCTTCGACAGTTTCGCCTTCTGCGCATGATTGGCCGGCGCGTCGATACGCGCGTTCGCCGGATCGCCCAGCTGTTTCGTGATGTCGGCGTACAACTCGCCCGGATCCTTGCCCAGGCGTGCCGTCAGTTCGCCGGCGAGCAAGGCCGCCACGATACCGTCCTTGTCGGTCGACCACGGCGATGCGTCCTTGGCCAGGAACGATGCGCCCGCGCTCTCCTCGCAGCCGAAACCGAGGCTGCCGTCGTACAGGCCGGACACGAAGTACTTGAAGCCGACGGGGACTTCGCGCAGTGGCCTGCCGAGATGCCCCGCGATACGGTCGAGCAACGCCGTGCTCACGGCCGTCTTGCCGACAGCCGCATCGGCACGCCAGTCCGGCCGGTTCTGGAACAGGTACCAGGCCGCCGCCGCGAGATAATGATTGGCCTGCATCAGGCCCGAGCTGGGCGCGACGACGCCATGCCGGTCGTGGTCGGTGTCACAGGCAAAGGCAACGTCGAACTTGTCCTTCAGCCCGATCAGACGCTGCATCGCATAGGACGACGAAGGATCCATGCGCACGCGGCCATCCCAGTCCAGTGACATGAACGAGAACGTCGGATCGACGACCTCGCTCACCACCGTCAGGTTGAGGCCGTAACGTTCACCGATCGCGCTCCAGTAATGTACGCCGGCGCCGCCGAGCGGGTCGACGCCCATGCGTACGCCCTTGGCACGGATGATGTCGAGGTCGAGGACATTCTCGAGATCGCCGACATAGCGCTGCAGGAAATCGAATTCCTGCGTGCTCCCGGCCTTGACGGCGCGGGCGAACGGCGTGCGCTTGACGTCGCGCAGCCCGCCTTCGATCAACACGTTGGCGCGCGCAGCGATCCACGAGGTGGCATCGGTATCGGCCGGGCCACCATGCGGTGGGTTGTACTTGATGCCGCCGCTCTCGGGCGGATTATGCGACGGCGTGATGACGATGCCGTCCGCGCGACCGCTGTCGCGGCCACGGTTATGCACGAGGATCGCGTGCGATACGGCGGGCGTGGGAGTGAACTCGCCACCGGCCGAGATGCGCGCCTCCACGCCGTTCGCGGCGAGCACTTCGAGGGTGCTCTCGAACGCGGGGCCAGACAGCGCATGCGTATCGATGCCGACGAACAACGGGCCATCGACGCCGTCCTTCGCACGGTACTCGCAGATCGCCTGCACCACCGCAAGAACGTGCCATTCGTTGAACGAACGGTCGAACGACGAGCCGCGATGGCCGGAGGTACCGAAGGCCACCCGTTGCTCGGGCACCGACGGATCGGGTTTCAGGTCATGGTAGGCGGCGAGCAGGGCCGCCACGTCGACGGGCTGCGTTTCCGTCGCGGGCTTGCCTGCAAGCGGACTGATCTTGGCACTCACCAATGGCTCTCCTGGTTCCGGCACCGTCGCACGGGTGCCTGGGCGCGGCATTGTAGGCCGGAGTTCCGGCCCGGATTGTCAAGCGCGCGTGCAGGTCGGCACGCGCGGATCGCCAAGCATACGACGCGATTTGAGATTTCTTCCATGTCCGCGGAGGCCAACCCTCGTTATCGTGATGGCCTTCCGCCTGCGCATCACAGGCGCAGGCGTTCGATGTACTCGAAGATCTCGGCATCCGTATCCAGCCGCAGCTTCCGCATCGCGTTCGACTTCTGCTGGCTGATGGTCGAGAGTCCGCGACCGGTCGCCCTGGCGATGTCGGTCACGCTGTTGCCGGCTGCGAACAGGCGCAGGATCTTCAGCTCACGAGGAGAAAGGTCGGCGAGCGTGCCCGATTTACCCAGCGGTTCGCCCGGCGGCGCGCCGATCAACTCGCGTACCGACGATCCGAGGTAGACATGGTTCGACAGGATTTCCATCAGCGCCTCCGGAATTTCCCGGGTGTCTCCGGATTTGCCGATGAGGCCCAGCACCCCGGTACCGATGATTTCGCGGTACAGCGCGGGATTGGCGAGCGTCGTGATCACCATCACGGGAAGCGAGGGATACCGGCGGCGCACCTCGCGAAGCATGGCCAGCCCATCGCGACCGGGCTCGGGCATGCTGAAATCGGTGATCAGGGCGTCGCACTGCGTAGCGGCGAGAAGGCCCAGGAGTTCGTCCGGCGATTGCGCCTCGCCCACGATGGTGGCGAGACCCCCTTTGGCCAGGGCCAGGCTGAGGCCCTTCAGCACAACGGGGTGATCGTCCGCCAGAATGACGCGGTAGACCATGAGTGATCCGTCCTATCTTGCTTGTCCAACCGGCGACGGGCCGGTCTGTAGCACCGTCGGCGGGGCGCAGAGTTGAGCACATCGCGCTCGCCGATACCACTCTGCCGACGGATTGCCGCGTGGTTCGCTGGGTATCGGTTCATCGTGGCGCGCACGCGCGTCGAAGCCAGCACGACATTGCCGGAACTGCTCGACCGCCTCGGTGGGTGCTATGCGCCTGTCGCCCGGCAGCGCGGGATTCGTCTCGATTTCGAGCTGGACCCGGCACTGGCGATGAACGCGCCGGGCCCCTTCGCGGCGCTGGGCCGCGCGCTTTCGCTGCTTTTGCAACGCTCGCTCGACGCCACGACCCGGCGCGTCGCGTTGCATGTGGACGTCGTGGGAGACGATGCCAGCACACAGGTCGTGCACTTCACGGTGGCCGACGAGCAGACGGACGCGGCGCGGGAGTGCGTTCGTCTCGAGGAAGCCGCGACCATCGTCACCGCGCTGGGGGGCGTGGTCCATCGTGAGGAAGGCATCGATTTCGGCGGGCGCATCATCGTCGAACTGAGTTTCGACCTTCCCCGCCAGGCACCGCGCATCGACGTGGAAGCCCTGCGCTCGACGTTAGGCGGAAACGACGCGCTGCGCCAGGTGATCGCCGCGCTCGATCGGGCCCTGATCAGCGACCTGGCGGGCCTCGACACGCTGCTCGCGCAGCCCGGCACCACCCAGTTGCAGACGTGGTTGCACCGCGTCTCAGGGGCCCTGGGCATGGCCGAGGCCACGGAGCTGTCGGGCATCGGGCAGTCCCTGGAACGCGAACTCCTGGAGGGCCGCAGCCCAATGCTCGACCGCGCCATCGGGCGATTCGCGGCGGATGCGTCCCATGTGCTCGCCACCCTTCGCGATCACGCGGAAACCGATGGGATATAGTTCCCGGTCGTGAACACCCTGCCCTCCATCGACGACCGCATCGCCGATCCGCTACGCGGCTTCATCGACGCCCATCCGCGCCTTTTCGTGCTGACGGGCGCCGGTATCAGCACCGATTCCGGCATCCCCGACTATCGCGACGACCAGGGCGCCTGGAAGCGCAGCCCGCCGATGACGCTGCAGATGTTCATGAGTGGCCCACCTGCACGGGCGCGCTACTGGGCCCGCGGCATGATCGGCTGGCGTCACTTCTCCGCCGTGGCGCCCAACGTAGCGCACCGGGCGCTCGCCGCCATGGAGCGCGCTGGACGCATCGAGCTGCTGCTGACCCAGAACGTCGATGGCCTGCATGAGGCCGCGGGCAACATCAACGTCGTGGACCTGCACGGCCGTCTCGACCGCGTGCGTTGCATGCAATGCGGCGACATCACGACCCGCGAAACCATGCAGCAGCGCCTGCAGGAGGCCAATCCGGCCTGGATGGCACTCCAGGCGACGATCGCCCCGGATGGCGACGCCGATCTCGATGGCGTGGATTTTTCCACCTTCACCATTCCGCCGTGCACGGTCTGCGGCGGCATCCTCAAGCCCGACGTGGTGTTCTTCGGCGAGAACGTGCCACGCGCCCGGGTCGACACGGCGTGGGCACACCTGGGCCGGGCGGACGCCATGCTGGTGGTGGGGTCGTCGCTGATGGTCTATTCGGGCTATCGCTTCGTGCTGGAAGCGTCGCGGCGCGGGCTGCCGATCGCCTCGGTGAACCTCGGGGTGACACGCGCGGACGACCTGATCACGCTGAAGATCGAGCAATCCGTCGCCGAGGCGCTCGCACCCTACGCTTAGCGGCGTGCGCGGAAGAAGTCGCGCAGCAAGCCACCCGCCACGTCGGCTTCCAGGCCGCCCACGACATCCACCCGATGGTTGTGCCGTGGCGACACCAGCGTGTCGAACACGCTGCCGGCCGCGCCCGTCTTCGGATCGGTAGCGCCGAATACCACGCGACCGATGCGCGCATGCACCATCGCCATGGCGCACATGGCGCAGGGTTCCAGCGTCACGTACAGCGTGGCGCCGGGGAAGCGGTAGTTCGATAACGCCTGGCCCGCCGCGCGAAGCGCCTGGATCTCGGCATGCGCGGTCGGGTCGTTGAGCGAGATGTTGCGGTTCCAGCCTTCGCCCACCACGACGCCATCGAGCACCACCACAGCGCCCACAGGCACCTCGCCCTCGGCATCGCGCGCATGGACCGCCAGTTCGAGCGCACGGGCCATCCAGACGCGGTCGGCGTCGGAAAACAGGGGTTCGGTGACCGGGGAGGCGTCAGACGGCAGCAAGGCGCGGGAATCCAGGGTTCGGAGCGTGGATTCTACGGCATGTGACCACCGGGGCCGCCCTGACAGGGTCGTCTTGGTACAGCGATATGACCAGAAGTTGGTTCTTTTTTCTGTCCGGGCTTGCGCACAAGCTTTCCACACTCATCCCCGGCAAACCCCTCACCATGCATATCTCCTTCTCCCGGATGCTGATGGCAGGCACTCCGTTCGTGTGCGCGTTCCTCCTGGCTGGTTGCGAACGCGCTGGCGGCACGGAGGCCGCCAGCAGCCCGCCCGCCGTGGGCGTCACCGGTGTCGTCACCCGCTCCGTACGGCTCCCCGATGAATTCAACGGTCGCGTGGAGGCCATCGATACGGTGGAAATCCGTCCCCGTGTCAGCGGTTACATCGATCGCATCGCGTTCACCGAGGGCGCCGAAGTCAAGGCGGGCGACCCCCTGTTCACCATCGACCCGCGCCCCTATCGCGATGCGCTGAAGAGCGCGCAGGCGCGCCTGGAAGGCGCGAGGGCCGCTGCGCGGCTGGCGCAAAGCCGCTACACCCGCGCCCAGTCGCTGATCGGCGCCCGCGCTATTTCACGCGAAGAGTTCGACGCCAACCAGGCCAGCCTCGACCAGTCGGCGGCCGACCTGCATGCGGCGGAAGCGGCCGTCGCCACCGCGAGCCTCAACCTCGACTTCACCGACGTGCGCGCTCCGGTGGCCGGGCGTGCGGGCCGCGCAATGCTCACACGCGGCAACCTCGCCGAGGCCGATCGCTCCCTGCTGACCACCGTGGTGTCGCAGGAGACGATGTACGTCTACTTCGACTGCGACGAACAAAGCTACCTGCGTTACGGCGCGCAGAAGAAAAACGCCGACACCGTGCTGCATGTCGCGCTGGCCAACGAGGACGATTTCCCTCGCGAAGGCAAGGTGGACTTCCTGGACAACAAGCTCGACGCCACCACGGGCACGATCCGTGCGCGCGCCGTCGTGCCCAATCCCGATCGCAAGCTCGTTCCCGGCCTGTTCGCACGCGTGCGCTTCGAGAGCGGCGCTCCGGTCGAATCGATCCTCATTGACGAGAAGGCGGTGCTCACCGACCAGGATCGCCGCTACGTCTACGTGATAGGCGACGGCGACAAGGCCATTCGCAAGGACATCGTGACCGGCCGCGACGTGGACGGCATGCGCATCGTGCAATCGGGCCTGTCGGCCAACGACAGGGTGATCGTCAGCGGCGTCCAGAAGGTCTATTTCTCCGGCATGCCGGTGAAGCCCGAATCCACGACGCCGACCTCGACGCCCGTCGGCGCGCTTGCCGCGACCGTGAACCCGTGAGGCGCTGACCATGGATTTCTCGAAGTTCTTCATCGACCGGCCCATCTTCGCCGTCGTCCTCTCCGTGATCCTGCTTGCCGCCGGCCTGATCGCGATCCCCCTGCTACCCGTCGGTGAATACCCCGATGTCGTCCCACCAAGCGTGGTTGTGAGGGCCACCTATCCCGGCGCCAATCCCAAGGAAATCGCCGATTCCGTGGCCGTGCCGCTCGAGGAAGCGATCAACGGCGTCGAAGGCATCATGTACATGAAGTCGGTGGCCGGCTCCGACGGCACGCTCCAGGTCGTGGTGACCTTCACTGCCGGCGTGGACCCGGACACCGCGGCCGTGCGTGTGCAGAACCGCGTCGCCCAGGCCCTCAGCCGCCTGCCCGAGGAAGTACGCGACTTCGGCGTGACCACGCAAAAACAGTCGCCCACGCCGCTGATGTACGTGAACCTCAGCTCCGCGGAAGGCCATTACGACCTGCTTTACCTGCGCAATTACATCACGCTGCACGTCAAGGATGAGCTGTCGCGTATCCCCGGCGTAGGCGACGTCGCCGTCTATGGCTCGGGCGACTATGCG
>DATNJP010000192.1:0-2003 GCA_035603855.1 Luteibacter sp.
GGGCGGTTCGGGCACGGGTGCCGATGGTGGCGCCGGTGGCGCGGGCGGCACGGCTTACGCCGATGCGGGCGCGTTCAACATGTCCAACAACATGGGTAGCGCGGGTGCCGCGGCTGCCGGTATCTCCAACTTCGCGCAGAACAGTGGCGCGGCGTCGTTGATCCAGCAGGGCGTGAACGTCCAGGCCAACCTGAGTGTGGGCTCGGCTCCGTAAGGACCAGTACGGGTAACAAAGGGAACCACGGGGCGCCTCGCGCGCTCCGTGGTCATCCGAAGGGAATCGTCATGGACCTTCAGGAGAACACCCATGCGGCAGATTCACGAATATCGGATGCGTGTGGCCTTGGCCTCGATGGCCTTCGCCTGCGCGAGCGGAGCGGCGTTGGCCAACCCTCCCGCGAACGAACCACCGCCGGCGTCGTTCGGCCAGGCCACGTCCGTCGAGCGGCTTCAGGCCATGACCGGCGGAAGCAGCACCACGAACAACATCAACCAGCAGACCCTCAACGCCACGATGAGCGACACCGAGGCGAAGAACACGGTCAGCGGAGGCAACCTCGTCTCCGGTAGCGCCTTCGGCAACGCGGCCGGTCTGCCGACCGTGATCCAGAACTCCGGCAACAACGTGCTGATCCAGAACTCCACCATCGTCAACGTGCGGATGAATCCGTGAAGACGGCCTGCGCCCTCGCTCTCATTCTCGTCCTTGCGGCTCCTGCCGCGCCGGCGATGAAGGCGGAGGTGCAGACCAGTCCGGGCACGTCATACCCGGTGCGCATGACCAGCCTGAAAGAGGCGCGCTTCCGTAACACGATCCGGCAGAAGTACGACTTCAGCTGCGGCTCGGCGGCGGTCGCGACCTTGCTCACCTACCAGTACGGCTATCCAGTCGACGAGCAGTCCGCCTTCGACGTGATGTTCACCAACGGCGACCGCGCGAAGATCGGCAAGGAAGGGTTCTCGCTGCTCGATATCAAGCGCTTCCTCGCATCGCGCGGCTTCGAGGCCGACGGTTTCGACGTGCCGCTCGAGAAGCTCGACAATGAAGGCATACCCGCGATCGTGCTCATCAACGAACGCGGCTATCACCACTTCGTGGTGGTGAAGGGTTACAAGAACGGCCGCGTGCTCGTGGGCGATCCGGCACGTGGCACCCGTTCGATGTCCAAGCGACGCTTCGATGCGATGTGGAACAACCACGTTGTCTTCGTCATCCATAACCAGCGCGACCGCGCGATCTTCAACAGTCCTCGCGACTGGGCGGTTGCACCCGCGGCACCCATCAGCGAAGGGATCGAGCGCAACGGTCTCTCACCCATCGTGATGCCGAAACGCGGGCCGGGGGATATATGAAAACCCGATCCTTGCTCATCGCCATGCTGCTGACCGGCGGTATGTGCCTCACCTCTCACGCGGCGGACTTTCCCGTGAACCGCGCCGTGTCCGATGCGCAGCTGGACCGCATCCGCGGCGGCTTCGACTTCGGCGACAACATGCGTGCCTCGTTCGCACTGCAACGAACCGTCCTCATCAACGGCATGGAAGCGATGCGCACGACCATCAGCGTGCCGGACATCGCGAACATCACGCGCGATCAGGCGGCCGCTTTGCAGGACGCCTTGAGAACGACCGTCGTCACCAACGGCGCCGGCGGCGTCGCGGGCGCGGTGCCTGTCGTGGCCACATCGAACGCGAATGCGAGCGCCAGCGCCAGCAGTGCGGCGGCGGCCGCGGCCGCGAACCAGGCGGCGTCATCGTCGCCAGCGGTGTCGGCGCCTTCGTCGGGTGTCGTCGGCAACGCGCCGGCGGCCACTATCTCAGCGGTGCTGCCCAACTCGGCGCTGCCCGGTCTCATCGTGCAAAACTCGCTCGACAACCAGGCCATCACGGCCACCACCACCATCGACGCATCCGTCAACAGCGCACGCATGCTTGAAAGCCTGCGCGTGGCGGAGTCGATCCACGACGCGGTGATCCAGTTCCGGGGGAATTAACGCATGTAT
>DATNJP010000193.1:0-12667 GCA_035603855.1 Luteibacter sp.
TCGCCGTGGATCGCTCGGGCACGCTCGCGCAGGACCCCGCCATCACGCCTTCAAACGATACCGCCGCTTTTGGTTTCACCTTCGATGACCAGGACCATCTGCTGATCGCCGAGGGCGGGGCGAATGCCGTGTCCTCGTACGGCATCGGGAAGCAGGGACAGCTTGCATCGATCTCGCAGTCGGTCGCCACGGGTCAGGCTGCGACATGCTGGCTGGCCGCGAACCGTCACTATGCGTTCGTCGCCAATGCGGGTTCAAGCACCATCAGTGAATATCGTGTCGACGATAATGGTCACCTGACACTTGGGAAGGACGGCGGTGTCGCCGCAAACCTCGGAACAGGGCATGCGCCGACGGACCTGAAGCTGACCAGGGATGGACAGTTGCTTTATGTCAATTCACCGGGAACGGGTGGTGTGAGCGCGTTCGCGGTGCGTGACGATGGAAGCCTGGTGCCGCTGGGTGAGACCCCTGTTTTTGCCGCCTTCTCGGGCACGCAGGGACTCGCGGTCCAATAAGTCTGTATCACCAGATCTGTACGCGCGCCTTCGGCGGAACGAACATCCTGTCTCCGCTCGTTACGTCGAAGGCCTTGTAGAACGCGTCCTGATTCACGAGGGCACCCATCACCCTGATGGGGTCCGGTGCATGCGTGTCGGTCAGGGCCGCATTGACCTCACTTTGCGTCTTCATCGGTTCCGAAGCCCAGATGCGCGCGAAGCCGAGATAGAACCGCTGATCACCGGTGAATCCATCGATTGTCGGGGAAGGGCGGCCGCGTAAGGCAAGCTTGTATGCATCGTGCGCAATCGCAAGGCCTGCGTTGTCGGCGAGATTCTCGCCAACGGTGAGTTCACCGTTGATACGGTATCCCGGTGCCGCCTCGTAGCCACCGTACTGCGCGACGAGCGCATGGGCACGTCGCTCGAATTCGGTACGGTCGCTGGGCGCCATCCATTCCACGCGCTTTCCGAAACCATCGTACTGGCTGCCCGCACGGTCGAAGGCATGGGTGAGTTCGTGGGCAATGAAGAATCCGAGGGCGCCATAATTCACCGCGTCGTCGGCATCCGGCTGGAAGTAGGGTGGTTGAAGCAAGGCGGCGGGGAGTACGACCTGGTTACGGCTCACCGAGTAGTAACCGTTTACCGATTGGGGCGACATCGTCCACTCCTCGCGATCCACCGGCTTGCCGAGCTTTTCAACCTGGAACGTTGCCAACAGTGCTCGCGCACGCATCCAGTTGCCCACGGCATCGTCGGGCCGTGTGACCAGTCGTGAGTAGTCGCGGATGTGGTCCGGGGCACCCATGCGAATGACGAGATGACCGAGCTTGTCGAGCGCGGCCTGCTGGCTCTCCCTGCTCAGCCAGGTAGACGCGGCGATGCGCTGACGGAACGCGGTGACAACGTTATCAAGCAGCTGCCTGGTACGGGCCTTGGCTTTGGGTGGGAAATGGTGTTCGACATAGAGCTGGCCCAGTGCGTCGCCCATGCTGTCTTCGAGCACGCCCATCGCGCGTAACCAGCGCGGCCGCGCTGCCGTAGCACCGTAGAGAGTCTTGCTGAAGAAGTCGTCGGCTTCGTCCCGGTAAGGCGCAGGCAGAAAGCGTGCAAGGTGGTCGAGCAGGCGAAGCCGCAGGTAGGCACGCCAGGTCGCGACGGGCACGTCGCTCAAGACGCTCCCGTAGGCCGCGAAATAGCTGGGTTCAGCGATGTTGAAGCGACTGACCGCCGCAGGAACACCTATTCCATCGAGATATAGGGCGAGGTCGAGGCCTGGAAACATACCCTCGAGTTGTTCCCGTGAGGCGCGATGTGACGTCGCGCCCGGCACGCGGACGGCAACCTCGGTCCACTGGGCCGTCGCCAGGCGCGTCTCGAGCGCTACGACGGCTTTTGCCTGCGCCGCGGCATCCCGGATACCCGATAACGCGAGCACACGCTCCACGTGATTCGCATAAGCGGAGCGGATACGGGTGAATCGAGGTTCCGAGCTGATGTAGTCATCGCGGTCGGGCAGGCCAAGGTCGGCCTGAACCACGTCGAGCAGGTAACGCGACGGGTCTTCGTCATCGGGATGGACCCAGGTACCGATACCGACATCGAGCCCCTGTGCGGACAACATGGCGATGGCACGAACGATGTCCGCGGGCGTATTCGCAGCGTCGAATTGTTTCAGGAAGCCAGCGACAGGCCTCAGGCCCAGGGCGTCGATGCGGGCGACGTCCGTGTAGCTGGCATAGATGTCGAAAAGTTTTCGCTCATCGGGTTTTGTATCGGTGGAGAGACGAATACGCCGGATGTCGTTGTCGAGCCCTTCGTAGATGCCCAGTTGCAGCTCGCGGTTGGTTCCCCATCCCGACATATAGGCCGGTGACTGGACGCGCTTGATCCAGCCGCCGACGGCGAACGCATAGAAGTCATCCTGAGGACGCACGCTGCGATCCAGGTCGCCTGCGACAATGCCCGAGATAGAAGTTGCGGGGAGCGACGTCGGCACATCCATGGCTTCCGCCGTCGGCGTCCCCATGCAAAGCAAGATCGAAAAGGCGGCAAGCCGACGCATCGCAGTCCCCTGATATATGTTCCATGAAACGTATCATGTGACATAATTGGTCGCAACCACTGAAAGGATTTCCCGATGTCCCAGGATTTCATCCACAGCCAAGGCGTCATCTTCCTTCCGCATATCCTGCGAAGACTGGCCAACCGATTCATCGACGAATGCGCCGTGGTCTCGGCCGACCTGGGCATCGACGTGCCCCAAAGGCTGGAATCCACGGTGCAGCTGCTGCTGGATTCCGGTACGCGATCCGTCATGGATATCGCTGGATCGATCGGCCAGTCCCACCCCTTCGTGATCAAGGGGGTGAAGGAGCTGAAGGCCCTCAAGCTGGTCGACGTACGCTCCGACCCGAAGGACAAGCGACGAACCCTCGTGACGCTGACGGCGAAAGGGAAGACACAGGCCGAACGGCTGGTCGCGGTTCGACCGGTGTTCGAGGCAGCCTACCTGAGCCTGATGAAGGAGGCCGACGCAGACGTATTCGAGGCGCTTTGGCGCATCGAGAGCGCACTGAAGAAGACATCGTTCGCCGAGCGCGTCGCGGTAAACTCCCTCCTTTAAGCGGGAGTTCCATATGCTCAAGGTCAGCGGCCTGGTCAAGACCGTCCCTGGTGGACGGAAGCTCTTCGAAGGGCTTGACCTGTCGCTCGCTCCGGGCGAGTTCGTTGCCGTCACGGGCGAATCGGGCGCGGGCAAGTCGACGCTGCTCAACCTGATCGCAGGGCTTGATTCGCCCGATGCGGGCAGCGTGCAGGTGGCCGGCACGGACATCGCGAGCCTGGATGACGATGGCCGCACGCGTCTTCGGCGGGATCGCATCGGCTTCGTGTTCCAGGCCTTTCACGTGCTGCCGCATCTGGATCTTGCCCATAACGTGGCCTTGCCCCTCGCGCTGCAAGGACGCGATGCGGACGAATCGCTTGTCGCCGCCAGGGCCATGCTGGAATCCGTCGGGCTTGGCGGGCGCGGAGGCGCATACCCGCGTGAACTCTCGGGTGGCGAGTTGCAGCGCGTAGCCGTCGCGAGGGCATTGGTACATGCACCTGGTCTCATCCTTGCCGACGAACCGACGGGCAACCTCGATCCTGAAACCGCGGCTCGCACGTTGTCGCTCTTCGTGGACCGGGTCAGGGATGCGGGAGCCGCCGTGTTGCTGGTGACCCATTCCGCCGTAGCGGCGGCGGCCGCGGACCGCACACTGGTCCTCTCGCCCACCGGTCTTGTCGAACGTGGCTAAGGCGCGGCTCATCCCCGTCGTTCGCGCCTGGCTGCTCGGGAGCGAGTGGCGGGCTTATCCGGGACGAGCGCTTGCCGCCGTCGTCGCGATTGCCCTGGGGGTCGCGCTGGGTTTCGCCGTGCACCTTATCAATGCATCGGCGCTGGGCGAGTTCGACAAGGCCGTGCATTCGGTCAGTGGTGCGGCGGACCTCAAGGTACGTTCCGCCAACGCGTTCGGGTTCGACGAGATGCTTTACCCGAAGGTGGCGCGGCTTCCCGGATTGTCGGTGGCGCCTGTTGTCGTGCTGTCCGCGCAGGTCGATGGCAAGACGGCCGTATCGCTGGAAGGCATCGATGTGCTGCGTGCGGGATTCATGGGGCAGGGTGGCGGGGCCGGCAGCCTGGATTCGTTCGAAGGATTTCTCTCGGGCCGGTCGGTATACCTTTCCGCGGCGGCAATGTCGGCTTCCGGTCGAAAGGTCGGCGACTCCATCGCGCTCAGTGCGAACGGCCACACGGTAGAGGTTCGGATCGCGGGGACGATGCCTTCCGCTGGCGATGCGCCTCTCGCCGTCATGGATATCGCGGCGGCGCAGTGGCGCTTCGGGACGCTCGGTCGACTGCAGCGCCTGGATGTCCATCTGGCGACAGGCATCGACTCCGCGAATGCCTCCCGCGCCATCCGCGCCGTGTTGCCAGCGGATGCCATCGTGGTGGATGCGGCAAGCGACGCGGCTCGAAACGACGGGCTATCGGCGGCCTACCGCGTCAATCTCGACATGCTGGCCTTGATCGCCTTGCTGACCGGCGGCTTCCTCGTTTATTCCGCGCAGTCGCTTTCGGTGGCGCGCCGTCGCGCACAGTTCGCCTTGCTTCGCGTGTTGGGCATGGAGCGCAACACGGTGCTCGGACAAGTGCTGACCGAAGCGCTAGCCCTGGGCGTGATCGGCGCGGGTGCGGGTGTCGGCCTTGGGCTCGGCCTGGCATCGCTTGCGCTGTCGCTCCTTGGCGGAGACCTGGGTGGTGGCTACTTCCACGGCAAGGTGCCGGAGCTGGTGTTCGCGCCTTGGGCTGCAAGCATCTTTGCGATGCTTGGCGTAGCCGCCGCGGTACTCGGCAGCATGGTGCCGGCGATCGCTGCCGCGCGGCTGCTGCCCGGCATCGCCATCAAGAACGCGGGTGACGCTGTCGATCCGCGCACGCGCACGAAGCCCTGGCGCGCGATCGTGTTGCTCGTGGGTGCGGTGGTGGCGTCGCTGTTGCCGGCGGTCGGAGGCATCGCGCTGTTCGGCTACGTGGCGATGGCGCTGCTCCTTGCCGGTGGCGTTATGCTGATGCCCTGGCTGGCACGAGCATTGGTGTCGCCATTACGGTACGTGCCGATTCGCGCGGTTCCATTCCGCCTGGCGACGGCTCGCCTCTGGGGCGCTCCTTCGCAGGCGTCGGTGGCACTCGCGGGAATTCTTGCTTCGACGGCCTTCACGGTGGCCATGGCGGTGATGGTCACGAGCTTTCGCGGCTCGGTCGAGCGCTGGCTCGACGATGTCCTGCAAGCCGATCTTTACCTGCTTGCCGACGGTGGAGCAGGCGACGGCTTCGACGCGGCGACGCAGGCGCGCATCGGCAAGGTGCCGGGTGTGTCGTGGATGGGCGTGCTGAAGGAAACGCCCCTGCAAATGGACGAACGGCGACCTGCCGTCGCCCTGGTTGCACGCACGCTGACGGGCGCTGGCGCACGCCTCTCGCTCATTGGCGACCAGCTGTCCGTGCCGCCGAATGCCATCCCTGTCTGGATTTCCGAGCCTGCGTCGCGTGTCTATCACTGGAAGGCGGGCGACACGCTCACCTTGCCGTTGCCGGGGTCGCCGAAGGTCACCGTCGTGGGGATCTGGCGCGACTATGCGCGGCAGCATGGCGCCATCGCCATGGATGAGCGGACCTATACACGGCTCACCGGGGATCGATTGCGCACGGGCATTTCCCTGGTGCTGGCCCCGGGTGCCAACGCCGAGACGGTGAGCCGCGGCGTCAAGGCGACGCTGGGACAAGCCGCCACCGGCGTCACCATCAGCAAGCCACAGGACATCCGGCGCAGGGCACTTGAAGCGTTCGACCGCAGTTTCCTCATCACGTATCTGCTGGAAGGCATCGCCGTCGGCGTCGGACTGGCTGGGGTCGCAGCGACGATCGGAGCGCAGGTGCTGTCGCGGATACGGGAGTTCGGCATGTTGCGACACGTCGGTGCGCTGCGGGGCGATCTCGTGCGCATGCTGTTGATCGAAGGTGCGCTGCTGGGACTGGTGGGTGGCGTGGCGGGCGTGGTACTGGGCGTCGCCATGAGCCAGGTACTGATTCACGTGGTGAATCCGCAGTCGTTCCACTGGACGATGAATACGATGATGCCGTGGCCGTTGCTCGGCGTGGTCATCGGAGGCCTTGCCGTGGCGACGTCCGGTACGGCGCTCGTGGTGGGCAGGAGTGTCCTCTCCGCCGATGCCGTGCGTGCGGTCAGGGAGGATTGGTGATGCGGATGGTGCGTTGGATCGTGTTGGCGGCAGGCCTGCTCGTTGCTGCTACGGGCCTGGCGGACGATCGTGTCGTCTACGCGAAGGTATCTCGCGATGCCCCGGTGGTGTTGCCACGCGACCACGGTGCGCATCCGGAATTCAAGACCGAGTGGTGGTACGTGACGGGTTGGTTGCAGACCGGCAAGGGCCCGGTTGGCTTCCAGATCACGTTCTTCCGTTCGCGCGTGCCATTCGACGATGGCAATCCAAGCCGCTTCGCCGCGCGTCAGGTCATCGTGGGCCACGTGGCGCTCGCCGATCCCGCCGTCGGTCATCTCGATCACGGTCAACGCATCGCGCGCGAAGGCTTTGGCCTTGCGGAAGCCAAGACAGGCGATACGGATGTCGTGCTCGATGACTGGCGACTGGTGCGCAATAAGGACGGCACGTTCACGGCGCACGCGGGAGCCAACGCTTTCACACTCGACCTGCATCTCACACCAGCGCAAGCGGCACTGCTTCAAGGTGAAAACGGCTACAGCCGCAAGGGGCCGGATGAAGGCGAGGCGAGTGCTTATTTCAGCATGCCGCACCTGTCGGTATCAGGACAGCTTACGCGTGGCGGTCAGGCCGAATCGATCCACGGCGAAGCCTGGCTCGACCGCGAATGGTCGTCGAGTTTCCTCAATCCGCGTTCTGTCGGCTGGGATTGGGCGGGGCTCAACATGGACGACGGCAGTGCCGTGACCGTGTTCCGCGTACGCGACGCACAAGGCCATCCCGTGTGGGCGGGTGGGAGTGTGCGACAGGCGGATGGCACGCTGACACATCTTGGCCCTGGCGATGTCACCTTCGCGACGCGCCGCACATGGCTCTCCGCGCGAACAGGTGCTGAGTATCCCGTCGAAACCACGGTTTCGGTAAAGACACCCGCGGGTACGAAACGGTTCGAGCTTCGTCCCTTGCTCGACGATCAGGAACTGGATACCCGGTCTACCGGCGGCCCCGTGTACTGGGAGGGCGCCGTGCAGGTAGAAGGCGGCCGTGGATATCTTGAGCTGGTCGGCTACGGTGCAAAGGTCAATCTTTAAGACCCCGCAACTTTCGTTCGCGCCGTGGGGACATATCGGCACCCCCTTACCCATGAGAGAGCAACAGACATGCGCAGAATCTTGATGAGTTTCCTGGTTGCCGCCGCTGGCGGAGTGGGCCTGGTACATTCCGAGGATGCGGTGAAGGCGCCCGCGATCGAGGCATTCGGGAAGGGAGTGCAGATCTATACGTGCAAGGCGACCGCCGGCGTGTTCGCGTGGACATTGACTGGCCCCGAGGCGACGTTGAGCGATGCCAAGGGAAACGCGATTGCGAAGCACTTCGCTGGCCCGAGCTGGCAGGCAACCGATGGGAGCACCGTGGTTGGCGAACCGTTAAACGCTTCACCTTCACCGGATGCCGGTGCCATTCCGTGGCTTGTCCTGCATGCCAAGTCGCACACCGGCAACGGCGTGATGGCCGACGTGGCGTACATCGTGCGGACGCGCACGGAGGGTGGTCTTGCTCCCGGCACGGGGTGCGATGCCGGCCACGCCGGTGCGGAGGCTCGCGTCGCCTATAGCGCCGTCTATCTGTTCTTTCGGGGCTGAACCTACTTCCGCGTTATTGCGAACGGTTTTCCCTGGCATTTCCCCATTAGCCGTATAAGCGTTCGCGGATGCACGCCATAGCGTTCCGCAAGGTCGCCAAGCGAGTCGACACCAGACTCCAGCGATTGGCGGGCTTCAGCACATTGTTCCAGTGTCAACGAGGGTGGACGTCCGATATGTCGACCCTGCGCGCGCGCCGCGGCCATGCCGGCGCGCGTGCGTTCACTGATGAGTGCACGTTCGAATTCCGCCAGCGCGGCCATCATGTGGAATACCAGTCGGCCACCGGATGAGCTGGTGTCGATGTTTTCGTTCAACGAATGAAAGCGAATGCCGCGCTGTCCCAGGCGATCCAGCAATTGAATGAGGTGGATGAGCGAACGGCCGAGACGGTCGAGTCGCCACACCACGATCTTGTCACCGGAATTGAGCGACGCGAGCGCCGCGTCGAGGCCCGGCCGTGTCTGTCGCGTGCCGGAAACACCGTGGTCGGTGAAAATCTGATCGCATCCGGCGGATTTCAATGCATCGATCTGCAGTGAAAGATCCTGCTCTTCGGTGGAAACGCGTGCATAGCCAACTTTCATTTACAGCCTCATCGCATCGCCTGCGAGGCCATGGAGGCACACAGAGGCACACTAAGTCCTTTCGCCCGCGAACGGTTACACACGATGCGCTCGGGCACAATAAGGTTGACGAAAAAGGTTCCATTTCGTCGAGACGGTAATTCGTGAAATCGGACGCGAAAATACACCGCAGTATCAAGGGAATCAACGCTTCGATCTCACGACATCCGTAGTTTATAGAAGGGAACCCTTGTGCAAGCCATTTATCGGCTGCCGCGGATGCGTGTCATGGACTCATGGATTGCGCCGTTCCAGGCGAGCGGCTCGTGTGCATGAGCCCACCGTCAATATTTCGTCGGATCGCCTACATCCAAGTAGTGGGGCTACGAAGTGGCGTTGAAGGCATCTCTGACACATGCTCCTCGGAAGCGAGCGAGGCGTGGATCGCGCCGTGCGGCCTCTGTAGCGACCTTGCCGGCGTTCGTGCGCATCACGATCGTCAACTACGAAGCGTTGGTCGATGCCTACGGCGACGAGTTCGTCAATGAAGTGGCGCTGGAAGTTCGTCGGCGCATCGGCGACCTCGACATCGAAGGATTGACGCAGGTCTACGTCGACCACGATCGCGAGTTCATACGTCTGCGCGGTGATTTCGAAAGCGACGCGACGACCAACATTCTCGATCTAGCCGAAGCGGCACTTGCGGTTTCAAGCGGAAGGCCGATCTGTGTCGACGGGGGATCCGCCGTGCTCTCCGTTTGCGTAGGCTCCGAGCAGGCGGATGCCACGACGAAACATCTTCTCGTAGATGGCTCCGTCGTGCCTTCGTCGAACGGTGCGACGAGCTTTTGCGCACGAAGCTATCGGGCTGACATGGAAAGCGCCGTGGCGGTGCATGAAGCCATGTCGGAACGGCGAATGCGCCTGGCTTTCCAGCCGGTCGTCCAACGCTCGAACCAGTCGCGCATCCTGTACCACGAAAGCCTTGCGCGCCTTGTCGAGCGCGACGATCCCATGGCTTCGATATCGGCCGCCAACTTCGTTCCATCGCTCGAACGGCTTGGTCTCACACGTCAGTTCGATCGCTTCATGATGCACGAGTGTATCGCTTTGCTACAAAGCGACCCGGATCGGCGCCTCGGCTGCAACATATCGGCGCTCAGCGCCAGGAATGACGTGTGGTGGTCATCGACGCTTGCGGAGCTGGCAAGACGGCCCGATGTCGCTTCGCGACTGGTCATCGAGTTCACGGAGACGGCGGAATGTGGCGACACCGGGCAAGCTATCTCACTGTTGCAGACGTTCCAGCAGCTCGGCTGCCTCGTCGCCATCGACGACTTCGGCGTCGGCTTCAGTTCGATCCGCTTCGCTTTGCTTGCGCGTCCGGACATCATCAAGATCGACGCGTCGTTCGTGCGACAGCGCGGCTCCGCGGAAGCCGACCGCAACCTACTGCGTCACCTCGTCGGTCTGTCGTCGAGCCTGGCGTCGCATGTCGTGGTGGAGGGCATCGAGGATGACGACGACCTGGATCTTGCGGACATCATCGACGCGCCATGGATCCAGGGATACCGCGTAGGACGGCCGGTCATGAATCGCGGTGGCCGTCCTATCTCGAGCGCCGATTTCGAAGCGCTTGTCTCTGGCCTGTCGACGGTCGATGCCATGAAGAGCCGCGCCGCCACGCCCGCGGAGCGATTCAATGAATACCTGCAGCACGCACGCTCCGTCGTGGAAAGCCAGTCGATAGGCCTGGACACGCGGCAAGCGGAGATTGCGATCGATCGTTATGTCGATTCTCTCTGCGAGAGCGTATGCCCGTTGGGCACGGCAGGTGCCACGCAGCGAAGGTCGGTTATTTCCGATCAGCATGTGCCCGATTACGTCCTGTCCGCGGTGGAGTCGGTGGCCCGCCGGCAGGGCGCCATTCTTCGACAGGCGTGGCTGCGCAAGCCGCTGCCTGGCTAAACGGCGGTCATGAGCTCGCGCGGTGACGCGCGGGTGCCACGCCTTTCTTCCGCCACAGCGCGGTGAATCTGACAGGCACGGCCACGCCACCGGAGTTCTCCGGGGCCACGCCGTTGCCGATATTCCACAGGGGAAAAAACCATGAAGTTCGCGAAGGATTCCGGATCGGTGCTATCGAGGCAGCGCAGGCGCAGGCTGCACGAATGCATGGCGATGCTCTATGGCATCTCGATGCTCGCCGCTGTTCCCTCCATGAGCGTGGCTGCGGATATCGTCGTGGGCGCAGGCAGTTCAGTGAACGCCGGTAACGCGGTGACCTCCGGTGCGGTGCTGGTCGGCTCGGGAAGCGCCGGGACATTGAACGTGCATGCCGGAGACAGTCTGACGCTGAATACGACGGACGGTAGCACCGCGTCGCGTATCGAGCTCGGCAATGGCGGTACGGGGACGCTGGATATCGACGGCGGCACGGTTACCGTGAACATCGCGGACGGTACCTCGGCGGCGACCTCCATCGGGCGTATCTGGGTGGGTGGCGGTGCGTCAGGTTCGATGGGTGGCAATGGCATCCTCGACATGTCCGCCGGTACGCTCCAGTTCCTGCCGTCCGTTGCGGGTACCGCGAACTATGGGGCCATCGCCGTCGGCCGTGGCGATGGCGTCACGGGGCAGTTCAATCAGAGCGGCGGCGTGACACGTTTCGCCACGGCGGGTGCGATGGATATCGGCACCGAAGGTGGCAAAGGCACCTACGCGCTCAGCGGCTCCTCCGTGTTCGACGCGAGCCAGGGCGGCATGACGATGTACGTCGGATCGCGCAGCAGCGGCGCCGGCACGGCATCGGAAGGCACGCTGCATATTTCAGATAGCGCGCAGTTCACGATGACCACCGGATCCAACAGCGGTGGTCAGCTTTACGTCGGCGATGCCGGCGCGAAGGGCAGCATCATCCAGGATGGCGCGGGTTCGGTGGTTACGATCGGCCTCGCCAATCCCGTTTCGTTCGGAAGCAATCTCGGCGGTAACGGTGGCGTCGATGGTGGTGGCGAAGGTAGCTATGCCTTGTCGGCGGGAACGCTCAACGTCAACAAGGTATCGAGCTCGTCGCAGCTCGTGCTTGGCGCGGCATCTGGCGGCTCTGGCACCTTCAGCATCTCCGGCGGCGCCGCGAACGTAGCGACCGATATCGTGGTGGCGTCGGTCGCAGGTTCGACGGGCACGATCCAGCAGTCCGGCGGCACGTTGTCGTTGACCGCTGGGGCGCGGATTCGCTTCGGCGATGGCGTTGCGTCGTATGCCCTGATGGGTGGCACGCTGAAGGCGGGTGGGGCGGATGCGATCGTCGGTAATGGCGATCTTCAATTGGGCAACGCCACGCTTCAGGTGCAGGACAGCGACTTCAGTACGCACGTTGCCGCAACCTTGGCCACCGGTTCGGATTTCACCGTCGACACGGCGGGACGTGGCGCGACGTGGTCCGGCGTCTTGGCGGGAAGTGGTTCGTTGACCAAGGCGGGGGAAGGGACGTTGGTGCTCGATGCCGCCAATACCTATACGGGCACGACGACCATCGCTGGCGGCACGCTCGCGCTCTCGTCGACGGGCACGCTCGGCACGGGTGGCCTGGTCGACCACGGCGTATTCGACATGCGTGCCGCGTCAGATGTTGTCAGTCTGCCAAGCCTCTCAGGCGATGGCCAGGTGAATGTCGGCACGAACGCACTCGTTGTCGGTGGCGACAACAGCGATTCCCGCTTCTCGGGAACCATCGTCAATGAGGGCAATGGCTGGGATGCGTCGTACGGCACGTTCACCAAGGTGGGCACGGGCACGATGACGATTGACGGTGCCACGATTCAAGGAGGTGAGGCGTACGTGGCGGGTGGCGCACTGGCACAAACCAGCGGCGATACGCATGTGAGCTATCTGTCGGTGGGTACCTCCACGACGGGCGGGGTTCCCAATGTGGGTGCCTTGAACATCAGCGGGGGAACGCTCACCTTCGGTACCGGCTTGCAGGTAGGCGATTGGGGTGGAACGGGCACCGTCACCCAGACGGGGGGCGACGTGAAGGTCGTGGCGGGATGTGGCGACATCGCGCACTGTCCCAGCCTGAACATCGGCAATCAGGGTGGTCGTGGCACGTATGCCATTTCCGGAGGCAGTCTCTCGTTCGACGGCGGCTTCTTCGACATCG
>DATNJP010000194.1:0-9291 GCA_035603855.1 Luteibacter sp.
GAGCACAGGCCGATCGCCACGGCCAGTGCGGTCCGACGTCCCAACGACGTGGTGCGGTAGTTACGCAAGTTCATCGAAATGCATCTCCCCTAGAAAGTGCACAAAGCGCAAGTTGCTGCGTTTTTTGGCAAGCCGATCCCGTCCCGGCGGACACCAGGTTTCACGATGATCAGCGTTGGAATTCCCCTTTTTGCCGCGGCGATCGATCCCCTCGTTCGCCGCGCCCCTCGCACCGCGATGGTTAGCGGTGCTCAGTAGATATACGTAAGGTCTTGCGGGGCCGCAAGACCGACTTTCACGAAATAATTACGTGACGACGCAGCTATTTACGTGTCAATAAATCACGGTGGGCAAAAAATTGCGACAAGTCCACGACTTACGGGCGTCGAATTCATGACTTCTGGCACATGTCCGAATTCTGCCTAGGAAACATTCCTAGAAAAAACCTTCGATTAGATCGTGATATCGACCGGAATCGGCTTCCGAAATTACTGAAACTTCCTGACTGAAAGGCTTTCGAAGGCAAGTGCCTGTACACCGAATACGGGGTTCGCGCGTTGGTGCGCTGAATCGCCGGGGGGCGGCCTTCTGAATTACGAGGTTCCAATCGCATGAACGACAACTCACGGGGATCCATCCTGGCAGACAGCGCCGGGGCCGGGCTGGACGCGGGTCGGGTCGACGCCGCTGTGCCGGCTTCCTCGTTCGCCAGCCGCGTTCGCGCCGTCATCAAGATGTCCGGCAGCGTGAGCGAGATCGCGCGCCGCTGCGGCTTCTCTGAAGGCGTCGTGCGCAGCTGGCGCGACGGCAACACCGATCCTTCGCGTGGCCGCTGCGTGACCATGGCCAAGACGCTGGGCCTGTCCCTGGTCTGGCTGGCCGCCGGTGAAGGCCCGATGATGCTCGATGGTACGAGCGAAGACGGTTCCATCCGCGCGGAAACCTCTGAATCGACCCGCAGCCGCGACGGTCGTGAAGCGATTGCCACGACCAGCGGTGTGCTCGACCCCTCGCGGCTCGCTGCGGCGATGAAGCTGCTGCAGTCCGATATCGAGATGACCGGCAGCCGTTTTTCGCCGGTGCGTCACGCGGACCTGGTCGCCGAGATGTATTCCATCCTCAGCCGCTCCGGCGAAGCCGACTATGCAGACCGCATGGTGGCCTTCCGCCGCACGGTGATGTCACGCCTCAACGACGACAAGAGCGTCGCGGCGGCCTGAGAGGCCCTCGCATGACCCGTTCGCGCGACAGCGCGAACGGATCGGGCAACGCGCTTACAGCCTCGAGATATCGGCGATGGCGCCGAAGCTGGCCTTCAGCTGGGCCAGCAGCGCCAGGCGATTGGCTCGCACGGCCGGGTTCTCGGCATTGACCAGCACATCGTCGAAGAAGCGGTCGACGGGTGCCTGCAGGGCCGATAGACGGGCCAGCGTACCCGTGTAATCGCCGTCGGCCAGCAGCCCCCGCGTCTCCGTGCGGGCCACGTCCAGGGCGGCGTGCAGTTCGCGCTCCGCATCCAGCTCGAAGTGCGCGGGATCGACGGTGGCCGGAATCGGCGCCGCGTTCGCTTCCTCGGCCTGCTTGCGCAGGATGTTGGCGACGCGCTTGTTCGCGGCCGCAAGGCTGGCGGCCTCGGCACGCCGGGCGAACTCGCCGACCGCGCGCAGGCGACGATCGAAGTCCGGCAGCGTGTCGGGCGACACCGCGAGCACCGATTCGAACTGGTCGGCGCTGAAGCCCTGGTCGGCGTAGTAACCGCGAAGTCGGTCGAGCACGAACGCATGCACTTCGTCGCCGAGTTCCCGGCGGCGGGCACCCACGTCGACGGCGGGCGACTTGCCGTCCTTGCCCGGCTTCACGCCGGCGACCAGCGCGGCCTCGGGCACCAGGTCCAGCGCCTCGGTCAGCGCGGCGCGCAGATCGATGTCCAGTCCACCTTCGATCAGCGTGCGGGCGAGGCCCAGCGCGGCGCGGCGCAGGGCGAACGGGTCCTTGTTACCGCTGGGCTTCATGCCGACCGCGAAGATGCCGGCGAGCGTGTCCAGGCGCTCGGCCACGGCAAGCACCTGGCCGACCTTGCCCGCGGCGATGGCGTCGCCACCGAAGCGTGGCTGGTAGAAGCTGTCGAGCGCGTCGGCCACCTCGGCCGAGATGCCCTGGCGGGTGGCGTAATAACGCCCCATGACGCCCTGCAACTCCGGGAACTCGCCGACCATGCGGGTGAGCAGGTCGCACTTCGCCAGGGCCGCGGCGTGCGTGGCCTGCCCGGCATCCACGCCGACGCGATTGGCGATGACGCGAGCCAGCTCGGCGACGCGCACGGTCTTGTCCCACAAGCTGCCCAGCGACTGCTGGTAGGTGACGTTCTTCAGGCCTTCCTGGTAGTCGGCCAGCGGCGTCTTCAGGTCTTCGTCCCAGAAGAATTTCGCATCGGCGAAGCGCGGACGGATCACGCGCTCGTAGCCCTTGCGGATTTCCGCGGGATCGCGGCTTTCGATGTTGGCGACGCCGATGAAGTGCTCGGTGAGCCGGCCTTCCGCATCGAACACCGGCACGAATTTCTGGTTGGTCTCCATCGTGGTGACCAACGCTTCGGGCGGTACGTCCAGGAACTCGCGCTCGAAGGTACAGGCGATGGCCACCGGCCATTCGGTGAGGTTGGCGATCTCGTCGAGCAGGCCTTCGGAAAGGCGCGGGATACCACCGGTGGCGACCCGCGCCACTTCGTCGCGAACGCGCTGGCGGCGCGCGGCCGGATCGGCGATCACGTGAGCATGGCGCAACGCGTCCAGCCAGCTGTCGGCATCGGCGACGTGCACGGGCTTCGGATGATGGAAGCGATGGCCACTGCTGAGGCGACCGCTCGTCAGGCCGAGGATTTCACCTTCGACGATGTCGGCGCCATGTAGCATCAGCAGGGTGTGGACGGGACGCACGAAGCTGTCGTCGCGGTTGCCCCAGCGCATGGCCTTGGGAATCGGCAGCGCTTTCAGCGATTCGGCGACGACTTCCGGCAGCAACGCCGCCGTCGGCTGGCCCGGCTTCACCGCACGGAAGACGAACCAGGCGCCCTTGTCGGTCTCGAGCTTTTCAAGCGCGGCGACATCGACGCCGCAGGACTGGGCGAAACCGACCAGGGCCTTGCTGGGTTCGCCATCGGGGCCGAGGCTGGCCGCCACGGCAGGGCCACGGCGCTCGACGCTCTGCTCCGGCTGCGCCACGGCGACGTCCGCGATATGGACGGCAAGACGGCGCGGTGATGCGTAAGCCTTGGCGGAAGCGTAATCGGCAGCGACGCCACGCTTTTCCAGGCCTTCGACGACACCGCGTGCGAAGGCGCCGGCCAGGTCGTCGAGCGCCTTCGGCGGCAGTTCCTCGGTGCCCAGCTCGATGACGAGCGGCAGTCGCTTATCGGCCATGGACGGCCTCCTTGTCTTTCTTCAGGCCGGGGAAGCCCAGTTTTTCACGTTGCGCCACGTAGGCCTCGGCCACGCTGCGGGCCAGCGTGCGTACGCGCAGGATGAAGCGCTGGCGCTCGGTGACGCTGATGGCGCGGCGCGCATCCAGCAGGTTGAACGCGTGGCTGGCCTTGCAGACCTGCTCGTAACCCGGCAGCGGCAGGCCAGCGGCGATGAGCTTGGTCGCCTCGCCCTCGCACACGTCGAACCAGTGGAACAGCTCGGGTACGTTGGCGTATTCGAAGTTGTAGGTGCTCTGCTCCACCTCGTTCTGGTGGAACACGTCGCCGTAGGTCACGACGCCGTGCGGTGCGTGCGTCCAGACGATGTCGTAGATGCTGTCGACGTTCTGCAGGTACATCACCAGGCGCTCGAGGCCGTAGGTGATTTCACCGGTGACGGGACGGCATTCCAGGCCGCCAGCCTGCTGGAAATAGGTGAACTGGGTCACCTCCATGCCGTTCAGCCAGACCTCCCAGCCCAGGCCCCAGGCGCCCAGCGTCGGCGATTCCCAGTTGTCCTCGACGAAGCGCAGGTCATGCACCAGCGGATCGATACCCAGCGCCTTCAGCGAGCCAATGTAACGCTCGAGGATGTCGTCCGGGTTCGGCTTCAGCACCACCTGGTACTGGTAGTAATGCTGCAGGCGGTTGGGATTGTCGCCGTAGCGGCCATCCGTCGGGCGACGGCAGGGCTGCACGTAGGCCGCGGCCCAGGGCTCGGGTCCGAGCGCACGGAGGAAGGTGGCCGGGTGGAACGTACCCGCGCCGACCTCGGTATCGAGCGGCTGGACCAGCACGCAGCCCTGGTCCGCCCAATAGCGGTTCAGGGTCTGGATCACGTCTTGGAAGGTGGGCGCGGACATGGTTCCCGAGTCCTTGAGAAAGCGGGCTAGTATAGCGACGTAGGATTCACACAGGGTCGGACGCAATGGCTGTCAATCCGCAAACCGGCGCGCTGCTCGGACGCCGGGGCCGGCTGGAACTGGACGAGGTGCTCGCTTCCCTCGTCGTCGACGGGTACCTCACCGGTGAGGATGCCAAGCGTGTCCGCATGGGCTCGCGCAGCGGCAAGTCGGCCATCGAGTTGCACCCGCTGGTGCTCATCGCCAATAGCAAGGCGGAGAACCGCCGCGACGCCGGCCGCCCCCTGAGCCTCGAGGGGCTGGTCGAGTGGCTGGCCGGCAAGGCCGACCTGCCCTACCTCAAGATCGACCCGATGAAGGTCAACGTGGCCCAGGTCACCCAGGCCGTCAGCAGCGCGTACGCGCAACGTCACCGGATCCTGCCGGTGGCCTCGTCGTCGGTGGAGGTCACCTTCGCCACGGCGGAGCCGTTCGACACCGGCTGGGCCAACGACCTGGCGCATATGCTCCGGCGCGACGTGCGTCGTGTCGTGTCCAATCCGATCGACATCAACCGCTACCTGCTCGAATTCTATGGCGTGCAGCGCTCGATCCAGCTCGCCCAGGATGCGAAGGGCGGCGGCGAGCCGTCGAAGATCATCAACTTCGAGCAGTTGGTGGAGCTGGGCAAGGCGGGCGAAGTCGGCGCGGATGACCGCCACGTTGTCCACATCGTCGACTGGCTGTTGCAGTACGCGTTCGAACAGCGCGCCTCCGACATCCATCTGGAGCCGCGTCGCGACGCTGGCCAGATGCGCTTCCGCATTGACGGCGTCATGCAGAAAGTGTTCGAGCTGCCGCCACCGGTGATGACCGCCGTGACCGCGCGCGTGAAGATCCTCTCGCGCATGGACGTGGCGGAGAAGCGCCGTCCACAGGATGGCCGCATCAAGACGCGTTCGTCGGGAGGCCGCGAGGTCGAGCTGCGTATTTCCACGATGCCGACCGCCTTCGGCGAGAAGGTCGTGATGCGCATCTTCGATCCCGACCTCGTGATGAAGGATTTCGCCCAGCTCGGCTTTTCACCCGAGGAAGATCGGATCTGGCGAGGCATGGTGGAAAGGCCGCACGGCATCGTGCTGGTCACCGGCCCGACCGGTTCGGGAAAGACCACCACGCTCTATTCCACGCTGAAGCATCTGGCGCGGCCGGAGATCAACGTCTGCACGGTTGAAGACCCTATCGAAATGGTCTCGCCGGAACTCAATCAGATGCAGGTGCAGGCCTCCATCGATCTCGACTTCGCCGCCGGCGTGCGCACGCTGCTGCGCCAGGATCCGGACATCATCATGATCGGCGAGATCCGCGACCTCGAAACCGCGCAGATGGCGGTGCAGGCCTCGCTGACCGGTCACCTCGTGCTGTCCACGCTGCATACCAATGATTCGCCCAGCGCCGTCACCCGCATGCTGGATCTCGGCGTGCCGCACTACCTTATCCAGTCCACGCTGACGGGTGTGGTTGCGCAGCGACTGGTGCGCACGCTCTGTCCGCACTGCAAGAAAGCCGGCACGCAGGATCCCGAGGCCTGGCGAGTGCTTACGCACGGCTGGGATATTCCGGTGCCCGAGGTTGTGTACGAATCGGTGGGCTGCCTGGAGTGCCGCAAGACGGGCTTCCTTGGCCGTACCGGCGTGTACGAGATGATGCCGATGTCGTCGAAGCTCCGCGCGATCATTTCCGCGGAACTCGACCTTGGCCGCTTCGGCGTGACGGCGCTCGCCGAAGGCATGAAACCCCTGCGCATTTCGGCAGCGATGCAGGTCGCCGCCGGGCTAACCACGGTGCGCGAAGTGCTCAATGTACTTCCGCCAACAGATATCGACGACACGATCACCTCATGAAGCCCGTTCTCATCGTCCGCACCGGACGAGCTCCCGAAACCATCAGCGCCCGCCACGGCGATTTCCCACGCTGGTTCCGTCTTGGCCTGCGTCTGCGCGATTCGCACCTGCGCATCGTCGACGTCGAACAAGGCGACCGCCTGCCGGAGCCGGAGGAATGCGCCGGCGCGGTGATCACCGGTTCGGCATCGATGGTGACCGAGAAACTACCGTGGAGCGAACGGACGGCGGCCTGGATTCGCAACGCCATGGACATCGACCTGCCGCTGCTCGGCGTTTGCTACGGCCACCAGCTGATGTCGCACGCGCTGGGCGGCCGGGTCGACTATCTTCCCGGTGGCCGCGAGATGGGCACGTTGCGCCTCACGACGCAGGGCGATACCTCGACGGATACGCTGGGCGCCCGCCTGCCCGCGACATTCCACGCGCACGCCACGCACGAACAGAGCGTGCTGGAGCTACCCTGCGGCGCCGTATCGCTGGCCCGCTCCGAGCGCGACCCGAACCATCTTGTGCGTTACGGAAAGCATGCGCTCAGCACGCAGTTCCATCCAGAGTTCTCCGCGGAAGTGATGCGGGCCTATATCCGTCGCAAGCACGATGTCCTTCGTGACGAAGGCCACGCGCCCGACGCGCTGCTGGCCGCAGTCGTACCGACGCCGGACGCTACGATGCTGCTGCGCGGGTTCGTTCGCGAACACCTGCTTGCTCCGCGGACGATGTCAGCCGCGTAAGCGTTTGGCGATCGCGCCGCGCGAGAACAGCGCGAACACGATGCCGAACAGGAATCCGCCGATGTGTGTCCACCACACGACGGCGCCATAGCTCGCGCCCGCGTAGCTGAAGAGCAATTGCACCAGTGCCCAGATGCCGATCAGCACGAAGGCCGGCACGCGCACGAATTCCAGGTAAAGACCAAGCGGCAGCACGAGGCCGAGCTTCGCCCGCGGAAACAGCGTGACATAGGCGCCGACCACGGCGGACACCGCTCCGCTGCAGCCGATGATCGCGACGCGTGCGCCCGTCAGCGAGATCGCGCCGATCAGGTTGGCCACCACGCCGCCGAGCAGAAACAGCAACAGAAAGCGCGGCGAGCCCAGGCTGCGCTCGGCGGGCAGGCTGAAGATCACGAGGAAGAGCAGGTTGCTGAGCAGATGCAGCCAACCGCCATGGATGAAGGTCGCTGTAAAGAGGCGCAGCAGGGCCGGATCGCTGACCTGTTCCCACAAGGGCAAGCCCGTGGCGAAGAGATGCGCGGGCACCGTGCCCCAGTGCAACATGATGGCCATGCGTTCCGTGCGCCCGCTCAACGCGAGGGCCACGAAGGCGACCACGCACACGATGACGACGAGCATGGTCGCCCAGCACAGGCGGGACCGCCGCCGCGTGTCGACGTGGACGAACATCATCAGGGAACGCCGCGGGCGAGGTGCGGGCCTTCCGCTTCCAGCGACGACAGGGCGAACATGGTTTCAGGGCCCACGACACCGTCGGCCGCGATACCGAAACGCTGCTGCAGCGCAAGGACGCGCGCTTCCACGGTGCGGTCGAATGTGGCCGGCACGGCCGTAGTCGAGCTGGCGTTGGCATCGGGCGGGAGGCGGGTGAGCACCCACCCCAGGCCTTCGCCACTGTCGCCACGCGAGAGCTTCGCCGGCATGGCGGGATCGACGCGGAACACCGCATAGAAACGGCCATTCCATACGTGTTCGAAGGCATCTCGCGTCAGTTCGACGTACTTTCCGCCCAGATAGAGGCGCACGGCATCGTCGCCGGCGCCCACCAGGAGGACCTGCTGCTTCGCGTTGGCGTCGTCCAGCTCCAGCACGATGGGGCGATCGAAGCGACGCAGCTGGTCGAGCGAACCACGGCCGCTGACACAGGCGAACCCGGCGAAGATGGTGGCGTCGCAGTTGATCGCGTTAGCGACGGAGGTTTCCTTCGACGTGACCTGCCAGCGCGCGAGCAACTCGCCCCACACACGCACCTTGCCGACATCGGGCGCCGGCAGCGCGTCGCGGAACTTGGCCAGTGCCTGCTCCGGCGTGGCTGTCACGAGATTCTTGGGCCGCGAGGGGCTATGTCCCGTGAGGAACCACGTGGCGACACCACCCACGAACACGATGGCCAGCATCGTGCCGATCGCGAGGATGGGCTTGCGATAACGGCGCAACCAGTAGCGTGCGTGCTGTGGAAGGGCTTCACGGACAACGAAACCGAGGGCGCGCTCGCCGATCGACTGCTCGCCACGTTCGGCGGCCCGCTCCAGCGCGCGATGCGCCAGGGTATTCAGGCGCCGGGGATTTCCCTTTCCATCGTCGCGCAGGCTGCGCAAGCCGAGGCGACTGAATGGCATGCGCGCCGTGCCGGCCACGTGCAGCCGATGGCGCACATAGCGCTCACTCTCCTCGGCATTGAGTGGCACCAGGGGCAAGCGGCTACGGATATGCGCGGCCAGCGCGGAGGCAGCGGCGCCACCAAGACGTTCGCGCAGCGATGTCTCGCCGGCCAAAACAAGATGGAATGGCGCGCCGGCCTTCTCGCAGGCGGTATACAGATGCTCCACGATGGCGAGGTCGCTGTCGGCCAACTCTTCGGCATCGTCGAGGATCAGGAGAAACCTCTGGTTGACGTGATGCGCGAGGCGGCCGAGGCCCGCTGCCAGTCCGTCGACAAGGTGCGCCTCAGTATTCGCCTCGGCACTTAGCGGCAGGGGAAGGCCAAACCCCGCATAGAGCGACCGCAGCCACGCCACCGTCTCCAGCGCGTAATCGCCCGCGCCATGGCGAACCGCCCGCACGCCGTGATTCGGGGCATCGGCCTCGATCAGCATGCAAAGCAGGGTCTTGCCGATACCCGCCTCGCCGGTGACCAGGGTCACGCTGGAGGAGCTGGCGCCAAGCTCATATTCGACGTGCGCCAGGATCTCCCGCTCGCGCGCGAACAGGCACGCGAAACGCGGATCCGGTGCATCGGCGAACGGCGGCTCGCGCAGCCCAAAAGTCTGTAGATACATGGGCCTAATGTAGCCGAAAAGAAAAAACCCGGCCTCTGTCGATGCCGGGTTTCCTGGAAGGGTTTTTTT
>DATNJP010000195.1:0-3380 GCA_035603855.1 Luteibacter sp.
GGCGTGCGCTTCTCCGCCACGCGCGAACATGCGGCATCGGTGGACGTCTGACCGATCGCTGGCCGTATTCGGCAGGATGCCGTCGGGCGCGATGACGTAAAGAGCATTCCGCGACGGTTCGGGAGCATTGCCTACGACGTGAGTCGTATGGACGAAGGAAGCCCGCCGGGAGGCTAAATGTCTCCCTGGAAAGGAAACCCATCATGTCAAGGAACGACGCGAGGATTCCGCACGCATGCCGTCCCCACCCGCAGGGGCGGTGGCAGGCATGAGCAACACGCCGGACATCACCATCACGCCACCGTCGCTACCCAAGGGAGGCGGCGCCATCCAGAGTATCGGGCACGGATGGGGCGCCGTCGGTGTCTCGGGCGCCGCGTCCTTGCAACTGCCCCTGCCGATTTCAGCCGGACGCGGCTTCGCGCCCGCGCTTGGACTCTCTTACAGCAGCACTGGCGGACGCACGGAATTCGGCCAGGGCTGGAGCATGTCGCTGCCCACGATCGCCGTGCGCAGCAACCAGGGCGTTCCGCGATACGGTGAGGACAGACACGGCAACGCGATCGAGCAGGAATACGTGACACCCGATGGCGATGTGCTCCTGCTGGAGCGCGATGCGCAGGGGAGTCCGCTGGGACGCGATACACGCACGTTTCGTGGCGTGGACCTGGGCGCCAGCTACCGCGTGGATCGTTATGCCGCGCGCGTGGCCGGTAGCGGGTCCCGCTACGAACGATGGACAAGTGGCACCGCCGACGAAATCGTGTTCTGGCTCGTACATGACGCGGACGGCGTCCTGCATGTGTTCGGCAAGACGGCACGCACGGAGCACGCCCATCCACTGGACGGCACACGGCCACGCTGGATCGCCGAATGGCTGCTCGAGGAATCGGTGGCGCCGCACGGCGAGCATGCATGCTACGAGTACCTGGCCGAGGACGGCGCGGGACTCGACGACGCTTCGTTGCCGTCCGGCTGGCACGGACGCGATAGCGCCACCAGGCGCTACCTTTCCCGGGTTCGCTACGGGAACCATGCGCCGGCCGCCGACGATGCGGTACTCGCCCCTTTCCTGTTTCAACCCGGGCTGGCCGCGCGCCCCTGGCACTTCGATCTCGTGTTCGACTACGGCGCCCGCGATACCGATCTCGCGGCCACGCCCACCTTCGACGTGCCCGTGGGCAAGACGTGGCCCCTGCGCACCGACCCGGTGTCGCACTACCGCTACGGCTTTGAAGTGCGCACCGTGCGCCTCTGCCGGCAGGTGCTCATGTTCCACACCTTCGCCGAACTGGGTACCGCACCGGCCCTGGTACGCCGGCTGTTGCTCGACTACGACGAACAGTCGCAATGCTCACAACTGGTGGCGGCCCACGACATCGGCTACGGCAAGGACGGCGCCGAATACAGCCCGCCCATGGAGTGGTGCTACAGCCCGTTCACCCTACCGGCGACGGACGCCGATGCACCATTCGTACCCTTCGTTCCCTTCCAGCAAAAGGCGCCAGGGGCCGGCCAGCGTTTTCCCGGCCTGAACGATGGCAGCCGCTATCAACTGGTGGACCTGTTCGGCGAGGGCATGCCCGGCGTGCTTTGCCAGGGCGCGGGCGCATGGTGGTACCGGCGTCCGATACGCGACACCGCAACGGGAAGCGGCCCCGATGATGTCGCCTATGCGCCGTGGCGACGGCTCGATCGCGTTCCGACCATCGACCTTGCTTCATCCGTCCGCCAGTATCTGACCGACCTCAGTGGTGACGGCCGTCTCGACTGGGTCGTCGCGCAGCCTGGCCTGACCGGCTTCTTCAGTCTCGATTCTTCGCAACAGTGGGCGCAGTTCACGCCCTACGCGGCATTCCCCCCGGAATTCTTCCATCCCCAGTCGCAGATGGCCGACCTGGTCGGCGCGGGCCTTTCCGACATCGCGCTGATCGGCGCCCGAAGCGTTCGCCTCTACGGCAACCTGCGCGCGGATGACGCCACCGCCGACCGTCGTGGCTTCGATCGTCCGGTCACGGTGCCGCACGTCGAAGACGACGCGCTGCCGGTGCTTGGGGACGGCCGCTTCGAGGTGGTGGCCTTCAGCGATGTCCTGGGTAGCGGGCAGCAACACCTCGTGCGCATTCGCCACGACGAGGTCAGCTGTTTCCCCAACCTGGGCCGGGGACGTTTTGGCGCGCGTATCAAGCTGGGCGAGCTGCCGTTCACGCGCGAGGGTTTCAACCCCGCGCACGTACGTCTCGCCGACCTCGACGGTTCCGGTGCCACCGACCTGTTGTACTTCCAGGGACGCACGGTACAGATCTTCATGAACCAGAGCGGGCACGGCTTTGCGCCACCGGTGACTTTGGCCTTGCCCGAAGCGATGCCGTACGACGCCATGACCGAGGTGAGTGTCGCCGACCTCCAGGGCCTCGGCTGTTCAAGCCTGATCGTTACCGTGCAGCGCGCGGCGACGGGCGGGCGGTCCAGCGTGCTGCCCGCTCATTGGCGTTGCGACTTCGCCCACGGCGTGAAGCCCTACCTGCTTTCCCGCACGGACAACAACATGGGCGTCGAGGGCAGCGTTGCCTATCGATCCTCCGCGCAGGAATGGCTGGACGAAAAGCACGAGCAGGCGGATCCCGACTCTGCCGTCTGTCACCTTCCCTTCCCCGTGCACCTGGTCGCGCGACAGGCGCAGCTGGATCGCATCACCGGCAACCGACTTACCGGGGTGTTCCAGTATCGCGGCGGCTACTACGACGGTGTCGAGCGCGAGTTCCGCGGCTTCGCGCGGTTGTGGCAGACCGATACCGAGATGCCGGCAGACGGTGAAACGCCTGACGAGGGGTTCACCGCCCCCGTGCAGACGCGCACCTGGTTCCATGTCGGCGCGGGTCTGGATCCCGATCGCAGCGGTACGTACGCTGGCGACCTTTACGAGCGCGATCATCCGCTCGGACCGTCCTTGCGCAGCACGACGGTTTCGGCGACGGGTGCGGATGGACTCGTCGACCGATGGGACGAAGACACGGGGTTGCACACGGGCACCGAGCGTGACGCCACCCGAGCGCTTGCCGGTATGTCCTGGCGCAGCGAGTCATGGCGGGTCGCCTCTTCCGCGGACGACGTTCCCACGGCACCCTATTCCGTCTCCGAGACACGCTACCTGCTACGCCGCGTATCGCCGCGCGCGTCGACGCAGCGCTACGCCCGCATACGTCCGCTCGTGATCGAGCAACGAACCTTCACTTACGACGAACGCCACGACGATCCGTCGTGCCAGCACATGGTCGGCCTGTGCTGGGACCGGCATGGGTCACCGACTCAGTCGGTGAGCCTCTCCTATGCGCGCCGCGACGACGCAAGGCCACCCTTTCCCGATGACGGAAGCGAAG
>DATNJP010000196.1:0-13341 GCA_035603855.1 Luteibacter sp.
ACCTGAAGAATCCCAACGCCCTGTTCGGCATCGTCCAGGGCAGCACTTTTGAGAATCTTCGCCAACGTTCCGCCGAGCGCCTGATCGAGATCGGCTTCGATGGCTACGCCGTCGGCGGTCTCGCGGTCGGTGAGCCGGAAGCCGAGCGCAACCACACGCTCGACTTCACCCTGCCGATGCTGCCGAAGGACCGCCCCCGTTACCTTATGGGCGTGGGCCGGCCCGAGGACATCGTGGAGGCGGTACGCCGCGGCATCGATATGTTCGATTGCGTCATGCCCACCCGCAACGCGCGCAACGGTTTCCTCTTCACCGCCGAGGGCACCCTGCGCATCCGCAACGCGAAGTTCGCGATGGATACGCGGGTGATCGAGGAGGGCTGCGACTGCTATGCCTGTGCCAACGGCTTCTCCCGCGCCTACCTGCGCCACCTGGACCGATGCAACGAGATCCTGGGCAGCCAGCTGGCCACCATGCACAACCTGCGTCACTACCAGCGCCTGATGGCCGGCCTGCGGGCGGCGATCGAGGCGGGTGGCCTGGAGGATTTCGTCGCCGCCTTCTATGCGGCGCGGCGCAAAGCCGAGGTCGACGGCTGATTCCCCCTTGCGGGCGCCTTCGCGCGCCCCCAAAGCCTTGGCGGGACGCGGTCGTTCCGTGCTCCGAACCTTGACGGGGCGCGGTACATAACCGCCGGGGTGCGTGGCATAATCCACGATCTTTTTACGTGAACGGCAGCTTTTCCTTGGCCGTTCCATGACTTGCGAGAAATCCGATGAGCCTTCCGACGTTCGCCGCCATTGCACAGGCCACTGCCCCCGCCGCTGGAGCCGCCCCGCAGGGTGGAGCCCTTGGGCTTTCGCCGCTGATCATGATGGCGGTGCTGTTCGGCATCTTCTATTTCATGATGATCCGCCCGCAGATGAAGCGGCAGAAGGAGCATCGCGCCCTGCTGTCCGCCCTGGCCAAGGGTGACGAGGTCGTCATGGGTGGCGGCCTGGCCGGTCGCATCGAGGAAGTCGGCGAGTCCTTCGTCCGCGTCGAGATCGCCCCGGGCACCGTCGTCCAGGTGCAGAAGGGTTCGATCACCCAGGTGCTGCCGAAGGGCAGCCTGAAGAAGTCGTAAGGCTTCCACACCACTTAGCGTCAGCCGCGGCCGGCGCACGGCCGCTTTCATGGAATGCAAGGCATGAGTGATTTTCCACGCTGGAAGTACGCGCTGGTCGTGATCGTGTTGCTGTTCGGCATCGTGTATGCGTTGCCGAACGTCTTCCCGCCGCAGCCGGCGGTGCAGATCTCGGGTAACCGCGGCGCCGCTGTCGACGCTTCACTGAAGAGCAAGGTCGAAGGCATCCTCGCCACCGCGAAGGTCCCGCCGACATCGATCGAGATCGACGACAAGGCCACGCGCCTGCTGGCCCGCTTCGGCAGCGTCGATGCGCAGGCGAAGGCATCCGATGTTCTCCGTACCGGCCTCGGCGAGACCTACACGGTCGCGTTGAACCTGGCCACGACGGTGCCGTCCTGGCTGCGTGGCATCCACGCGAATTCGATGCCGCTCGGCCTCGACCTGCAGGGTGGCGTGCACTTCCTGATGGAAGTGGACCAGAACGCCGTCATCGACGCGCAGGAAACGCGCTACGCCGACGATATCCGCGCGCTGCTGCGCGACAAGAGCGTTTCGTACGACGCCGTGAACCGCAATGCCCGCGGCCAGGGCGTGAGCGTGGTGCTGCGTTCCGACGCCGATCGCCAGCAGACGGCGACGCTGATCGGTACGGACTACCCGGATCTGCAGATCACCGACGGTCCGGCGACCGGCAACCGGTTCATCCTCAATGCCACGGTCAAGCCGGCCAAGCTGCGTGAACTCGCGCAGAGCACCATCACGCAGAACGTGACCACGTTGCGCCAGCGCGTGAACGCACTGGGCGTGTCCGAGCCGCTGATCCAGCAGCAGGGTGCCAACCAGATCATCGTCGAGCTCGCGGGTGTCCAGGACACCGCCGAGGCGAAGAAGATCATCGGCGCCACCGCCACGCTGGAATACCGTGCAGGCCTGTATACGCCGCAGCAGGCGGTCGATGCCGCCCGCTCGGGCAGCGTTCCGCCGGATGCCAAGCTCTACTACGGCCGTGACGGTCGTCCGTACCTGCTCAGCAAGAAGGTCATTGCGAAGGGTGACGAACTCACCAGCGCGGTGTCCGGCCGCGATCAGCAGAACGGCACGCCGAACGTCAGCGTCACGCTGAACAGCGCCGGCGCGCGCAAGATGCAGGACTTCACCAACGACAACGTCGGCAAGCCGATGGCGGTGCTCTACATCACGCGCACCGTCGAGACCAAGACGGTCGACGGCAAGGAAGTGAAGACGCCGAAGATCACCGAAGAGGTGATCAACTACGCCAACATCAGCTCGCCGTTCGGCAAGCAGTTCTCGACCAACGGCCTGCCGAGCGACGCCGAAGCCTCTGAGCTGGCACTGCTGTTGCGTGGCGGTTCGCTTGCCGCGCCGGTCGACATCGTCGGTGAAAGCGTCATCGGTCCGAGCCTCGGCGCGGACAACATCGACAAGGGCTTCAAGGCGGTGATGCTCGGCCTCGGCCTCGTGCTGGTGGCCGCCGCGATCTACTACAAGCTCTTCGGCCTCGTCGCCGACATCGCGCTGTTCTTCAACCTGGTGCTGCTGGTCGCCGTCATGTCCATGATCGGCGTCACGCTGACCATGCCAGGCATCGCGGGTATCGTGCTGACCCTGGGTATGGCGATCGACGCCAACGTGCTGATCTGCGAACGCATCCGCGAGGAACTGCGCAACGGCTCCTCGCCGCTGGCGTCGATCCGCACCGGTTACGACAAGGCATGGGCGACCATTCTTGACGCGAACGTGACCCACCTTCTCGCCGCGCTCGGTCTGATGACCATGGGCTCGGGTCCGATCAAGGGCTTCGGTGTCACGCTGTTCATCGGTATCCTCACGTCGATGTTCACGTCGGTGACGGTGACCCATGCCATCACGGCGCTGATCCACGGCGGCCGCAAGCTCAAGACCTTGTCGGTCTGACGGGAGGGACGCCATGGAAATCTTCAACCACAATTCGAACTTCAACTTCCTCGGCCTGCGCAAGTTCAGCATCGGCCTCGCCGTGCTGCTCATGCTGGGCTCGATCGGCCTGATTCTCGTGAAGGGCTTCAACTACGGCCAGGACTTCCTCGGCGGCGTTGCCGTCACCGTGGAGTACACGACGCCCATCGAGGTCAACGAGGTCCGCACGCAACTGGAGAAATCCGGCCTCGAGAACCCGCTGGTCCAGGCCGTCGGTGGCTCGCGTGAGTTCACCGTGCGCCTGCAGCCGAAGGACGACAAGGGTGCCGCCTCGCTAAGCAACGACGAGGCAGCCGGCAAGGTCGCCACCGACGTCGTCGCTTCGCTGAAGGCGGTCCGTCCGGACGTCACGATGAAGAGCCGCTCCTTCGTCGGCCCGCAGGTCGGCGAGGAACTGCGCAGCGACGGTATCGTCGCGGTGATCTTCGTCATCGTCGGCATCATGGGTTACCTGTGGATCCGCTTCGAGAAGCGCTTCGCCATCGCGGCGCTGGCCACGGAAATCCACGACGTGCTGGTCACGCTCGGCATCTTCGCACTCACCCAGCGTGAGTTCGACCTGACGGTGCTGGCCTCGGTGCTCGCGGTGGTCGGTTACTCGATCAACGACAAGGTCGTCGTCTTCGACCGCGTCCGCGAACTGTTCCGCTCGAGCCGCAACGCCACGCCGGAAGAAGTGCTGAACCGTTCGATCAACAGCACGCTGTCGCGAACCATCATCACCTCGCTGTTCACCGGCATCACCATGGCCGCGCTGTTCTTCATCGGTGGCCCGGTGGTGCACGGCTTCGCCATCACGATGCTCATCGGCATCCTGGTCGGCACGCTGTCGTCCATCTTCGTCGCCAGCCCGATCCTGCTCTGGCTCGGCGTGTCGAAGAAGGACCTCATGCCGGTCACGAAGGAAGATCCGGCGCTGGAGCGTCGTCCGTAAGGACCGCTTCCACCGGCAAAGAAAAAGCCCGCCTTCCGGCGGGCTTTTTTGTTGGTCTCACCCCATCCCTGAGATCAGAAATCGTCGCCTTCGTCGGAGGCACCTTCCGCGTCGTTCGCCAGGGTGACGACGACGTAGGCGGAGCCCACGAGCGATGCACAGAGCCAGGCGTAGATCATCTGGATGGCCGTACGCGGGATGGCCTGCGCCACGCGGGGCGCGAGTGCCAGGCCGACGATGCCGGCCAGTGCGAGTACGGTAGCGACGATCCACGCAAGGCGCCGCGAGGGCGACGTGGTGGTGATGACGTTCATGCTGATGCTGCCCCTGTTTTCGCGTAACCGCGACCTTGGTGAATGATTTGTGAGGTCGCTTGGAAAACGAAATACCCCACCATGGAGGCCCCGGCAAGTGCCAATTTGCTGAACGATTTCCTTGACGGATAAGGACTTCCATGCAAGAGCGCGGGCAAGCTCCCGGCTACGCTAGACTTTCGTCCCCTCACGAGGTTCGATCGATGGCAGAACGCGAATTCCCCGGCTTCACCCTGCGCAGCGGCGCCACCCGGGAAGGCTCCCGGTACACCGCCTTGCTGTCCTCGCATCCGGCGGATGGCAGCTATCCCAGCTATTTCGCGGTCTACGAGAACCGCAGCTTTCGTGACGAAGGCAGCGCAGCCGCGGCTGCCGAAAAGGCCCTGGACCTTGTCCTGGGCGTGGAGGATGACGGCGCTCCCGTATTCGCCGAGGGCGAAACCGGGTTCGACGACGAGGTTTGAGCCCCATCCGCTTGTTCCGCTTGACAGAAACCCATGTCGCGGCGCGTCATACAGCCAGGTGACGACGGGGTGAAGGCTGCCATGACACAAGGGGACGGGCGTTACCGGCAGTTCGTCGAGGCATCCTCCGACTGCATGAAAGAGCTGGACCGCGACGGCAGGATTCGATTCGTCGCCGGGCTCGGCTGCGCCGCGCTGGCGCCCGAGGGGGTGGATCGCCTGGTCGGCATGCGCTGGCTGGACCTGTGGCCCGTCGACGCCCGCGACATGGTCGCCCGGGTGCTGGATCGGGCCGCGGCGGGGGAGCGGGTCGACTTCGTGGGCTCGCGCCAGAGCGGCAACGGCGCGTCACGCTGGTGGGAGGTGATGGTCGCCCCCGTGGTGGCGGATGACACCCTGGACCACTTCATCGTGATCAGCCGCGATGTGACCGAGCGCGTGGAGTTGCAGGCGGCACTGGAGGCGATCATCGAACTGCTCCAGGACCGCCTGAACGAGACGGTGGCGCGGTCGGTCACGGCCACGACGCAGTACGGCACCCTCATGGAGCGCTTCGAGACCGAGCACGGCGCGCGGCGGGATGCCGAAAGCCGGCTCGCCAGCGTCAACGAACAACTGGAGCTGGCCAATCACGCGCGCGCACTCGTGGAAGCCGGTTCTCGCCAAGCCCAGAAGCAGCAGGCCATCGGCCAGTTGGTGAGCGGCGTGGCGCATGACTTCAACAACATGCTGCAGACGGTGATCGTCAGCCTCTCCGGCTTGCAGGATGACGCCGATGAGCTGTCGCCACGGCATCGGCGCATGATCACCTACGCCGTGGAAGGCGCCCGGCACGCCACGGCGCTGACCCGCCGTCTCCTGTCGTTCGCTCGCAACCAGTATGCGCAGCCGGAAGAGGTCGACCTGGGCGACCTGGTGATGGGCTTCGCGGACTTCGCCCGGCATGGTCTGGGCGGGCGCGTGGGCATCGAGGTGCTGCGCCAGCCGGGTGCGCTGCCGGTATGGCTGGATCGCCATGGCGTGGAGCAGGCGCTGATGAATGTCTGCCTGAACGCGCGTGACGCGATGGGCGGCTTTGGCCAGATCGTGATGGAGGTGGGCGAGCGCATCGGTACCGAGAGGTTGCCGGGACTGTCCATCGACTCCGGTGGCCAGCGCCAGATTTTCGTCAGCGTGTCGGATACCGGTGGTGGCATGCCCGAGGAAGTGCGGCAACGTCTGTTCGAGCCCTACTTCACGACCAAGGAAGGTGGCTCCGGGCTCGGCCTCGCTCAGGTCTACGGCATGGTGGCGCAGGCGGGCGGGGCCATCGAGATCGAGAGCGAGACCGACATCGGTACGCGTATTCGGCTGGTCTTTCCGCGCCACCCGGGACCCGGTGCGGCGGACGTGTGAAACGTTCAAGATTCGTGACGAAGTTCCTCAATTTGCCGAAGGCACGGCCGATAACCAAAGGGACTGGGAGGAAGTAAGTCATGTTGGTCATCATTGGTTCGATTATCGTCCTGGTCTCCGTGCTGGGCGGCTTTGTTCTCTCGCACGGCGAGATGGCCGCCCTGTGGCAGCCCTATGAGTTGCTGATCATTTTCGGCGCCGCGTTTGGCGCGTTCATCAGTGCCAACTCGATGGACATCGTCAAGCGTGCGGGCGCCGATGCCATGGCCCTGTTCAAGGGCCCGAAGTACCGCAAGCAGGACTACGTGGACCTGCTTTCGCTGCTGTACGACATCTTCGTGAAGATGCGCAAGGAAGGTCAGCTCGGCATGGAGGCGCACATCGAGGATCCGGCGAACAGCTCGCTGTTCTCGGCGTATCCGCGCCTGGTCGCGGAGCATCACCTCATCGATTTCATCACCGACTGCCTGCGCCTGATCGTGGGCGGCAGCATGGATCCGCACGAGTTGGAGCAACTGCTCGACGTGGAACTGGAAACGCATCACCACGAGGCCCTCGTGCCGGCGCTGGCGGTGCAGAAGATGGCCGATGCCCTTCCGGGCTTCGGCATCGTCGCGGCCGTGCTGGGCATCGTCATCACCATGAAGTCGATCGACGGCGACGCCGCGGTCATCGGCCAGCACATCGCGGGCGCGCTCGTGGGCACCTTCCTGGGCATCCTGCTTTCCTATGGCTTCATCGGTCCGCTCTCGGCGGCGATGGAGGCGCGGGTGAACACGGATGGCAAGGCCTTCGAATGCGTGAAGGTCGCCTTGCTGGCCAACCTGCGCGGTTACAACCCGATGGTCGCCGTGGAGTTCGCCCGCAAGTCGCTGCAGTCGGGCACGCGTCCCACGTTCCAGGATCTCGAAGCCCATCTCAAGGCGGCGCGGTAAGTCACCATGAGCGACCTGAAGCAGATCATCATCGTCCGCAAGCGACGACGGGGCGGCCATGGCCACCACGGCGGCGCCTGGAAGGTCGCCTATGCGGACTTCGTGACCGCGATGATGGCGTTCTTCCTGGTCATGTGGCTCGTGGGCGCGGGCACCAAGCAGCAGCGCGCCGCCATCTCGGAATACTTCAAGAACCCGAGCATGAGCCACGGGCAGTCCACCATGTCGCCCTCGGGCAAGATGGGCCCGGGCGGAGCCAGCACGAGCATGATCAAGCTTGGCGGCGCACTCGATCTGCCCAAGGGTCCGGGCGACCAGCAGGCGTTCGCCAAGCCGACGGCCTCCGAGGTCGACAAGCTGGCGAAGGAGCAGGAAAAACGCCGGCTCGAACAGCTGATGAAGGACCTCAACGAGGCGATCGCCAAGAGCCAGGCAATGGCGCCCTACAAGGACCAGTTGCTGCTCGACATCACCTCCGAAGGACTGCGCATCCAGATCGTCGACAAGCAGAACCGGCCGATGTTCGACACCGGCAGCGGTGCGCTGAAGTCGTACACCGTGCAGATCCTGCACGAGCTGGCCGGCTTCGTGAACCAGGTGCCCAATCCCATCAGCATCTCGGGCCATACCGACAGCGCGCCGTACATCCGCGCCGATAGCTCGTATGGCAACTGGGAACTGTCGGCGGATCGCGCTAATGCCGCACGCCGAACGCTGGTGGAGGGTGGCATGCAGGTGGACAAGGTGGCCCGCGTGGTCGGCCTCGCCGCCTCGGTGCCCTTCGACAAGGCCGATCCCTCCGCGGCGATCAATCGTCGCATCAGCATCGTGGTGATGACACGCGAAGCGGCGCGGGCGGCGTTGTCCTCCGACGTGGTGTCCGAACCCGACGTGCCCGTCATGCCCAACCTGCACTCGGCCGAGCAGGCACACATGCGTATTGGCGTACCGGATGCGCCGGCGCCGACGACAGCCGCGGCGGTGGGTAGCACGATGCCGGTCGCGGCGAGTCGCACGCCCGGCGGTTGAGTCGTCGCCGAAGCACGCATATGGACGTCCATATGGCGCGCCGGGGAAATATCCGGTGCGCGCCGCTGTCACATTGCCCAACGCCTGACATCGAAGTCACTTGCAACCGTCATCTTCCCCCGGCAGTATCGACGTTATAGGGGAGGGAACGCGCAGTGGAAAATCACAGTAAATACAGAGTGGTAGCCAAGGCGGTAAAGCATCACGACGCAGCAGGCGAACAGGTCTACCGCGCCAGCTACCGGATTCTCGATCACATCGGTGAGGAAATCGAATCCAGCACCGGCACCAACGATTTCATCGACATCACCAGCGCCTTCAACGAAGCGTTCGCCCTCGGCCATGAACGGCTGCGCGAACTGGGTGTCGAAACGGTTCAATGATCAGGCGGTGCGCCGGTCATCACCGGCGCGCCGACGCAGACAACCCGTGGCAGGTCAGGCCGCGGCGAGCGCCCGGCGCAGTTCATCGAGCTGTGCCGGCGTGCCGACGTTTCGCCAGAAGCCGCCGTAGCGTTCACCCGTGAGTGCACCGTTGGCGATCGCCCGCTGGTACATCGGCAGCAACTTGAATCGCCCTGGCGCTTCGTTCTCGACGATGGCGCGGCGATAAACGCCGACATTGCCGAAGGTGAGGCGCTCCGCGCCGGCCGGGCCGTCACCTTCGTGAAGCTTGCCGTCCGCGAGCGCGAAATCGCCTCGTGGATGGAAATCCGGGTTCGGAACCATCACCAGGTGCGCGATGCCGTCGGGCTCGCGTGGCAGCGAGGCGTAGTCGATATCGCTCCAGATGTCCGCACTCACGACGATGAACGGCTCGGGCCCCAGCAACGGCAGTGCCTTCAATATGCCGCCGCCCGTTTCCAGGGGTGCCGGACCTTCATAGGAGTAACGAATGCGGACGCCCCAGCGCGAGCCGTCGCCGAGCGCCTCCGGAAAGCGCTCCGCCAGGTGCGACGTGTTGATGACGATGTAGCGCACGTCGGCGGCCGCGAGCTTCTCGATGTGGTGCTCGATCAGCGGCTTGCCATTCACTTCGAGCAGCGGCTTCGGCGTGTGTTCCGTGAGGGGACGCATGCGCTCGCCGAGGCCCGCGGCAAGGATCAGCGCGTGCCTCATGCGCCCGCCACCACGCGCAGGTCGCGGTCGCCGATCTTCGTCTCTATCAGATCGGCCAGCGGCGCGGTGTCGGCATGGCGCCGCGCGGTGTCGAGCATGTAGCGCAACACGCGCGGCAGATCGTTGAGATAACCCGGCTTGCCGTCGCGATAACAGAGCCGGCAGAACAGGCCGAGGATCTTGATGTGCCGTTGCAGGCCGGTCAGGTCGAACCAGCGGCGGAAACGATCGGTGTCGATGGTTTCGTCCAGCATGCGCGCATCCAGCAGGCGCAGGCGATACGCCTCGACCCAGCCCGCCACGCGCTCGTTGTCCCAGACGATGTATGCGTCGCGCAGCAGCGAAGCCAGGTCGTACGTGATCGGGCCGGACATCGCGCCCTGGAAATCGATGATTCCCGGTGAATGCTCCGCGGTCACCAGCAGGTTGCGGCTGTGATAGTCGCGATGCATGAAGGCGCGCGGCTGTTCGGCGATGGTGTGCATGATGGCGGTGAAAGCGTTCTCGACCACGTCCCACTCGCCGCAGGCGAGGGTCACGCCCAGGTGTTTCTCCAGCAGCCACGCCGGCATGATCTCCAGTTCCATGGTCTGCCATGCATGGTCGAAGGCGGGCAGGCCCTTCGTGTCGACATGCGACTGCATGCGCAGGAGCGCATCCAGCGCGTCGCCGTACAGGGCGTCCACGCTGTTGTCGTTGAGCTCGGGCAGATAAGTGCGCGTGCCCAGGTCCTCGATCAGCAGGAAGCCCTGCTCGAGGTCGGCGACCATCACCTTGGGGACATGCAGACCGGCCCGAGCCAGGCGTTCGCCGATCTCGACCCACGGAGCGGGGTTCTCCTTGTCCGGCGGGGAATCCATCACGATGACCGGTTGCCCGTCGACATGACCGCGCCAATAGCTGCGGAAGCTCGCATCGGCGGATGCGGATTCGAGCTGGAGGCCGGCGTCGCCGGTGACATGGCGGGCCCAGGCGAGGCGGGTGGACGAGCGGTCGGTGGAAGTCATGCGGTGTCTGTGCGAGCGGCGCTGCCGACGAGCTTAGAGCGTTTGTCGCCCCCTGTCATAGCAACAGGCATGCCTGCGGCAGGCGTGCCATCCGATCCTTGTTGTGCGGGGCGACGTGTGCTTATCCTCGGCGGCATTCAGTCAGGGGGACGGGCTCGGATGGAAAACGACGGCAAGACGGCGCCGCTGACGCGACGTGAGTTGTTGCGCATGATCGGCCTCGCCGGCGGCGGCGCGGTGATGTATCAGGCGATGAGCAGCCTCGGTTTCGCGGCGGAATCGCCTTATCGCCGGCCGGCGCCATTGCAGGGCACGGGGCGCGGCACGGTGCTGGTCCTCGGTGCGGGCCTGGCGGGTCTGGTCGCCGCGTACGAACTCGGCAAGGCCGGCTACAAGGTCCAGGTGCTGGAATACAACGCGCGTCCCGGCGGCCGTAACTGGACGTTGCGTGGCGGCGACGTCTACACCGAGCTGGGTGGCCATAAACAGGTCTGCCAGTTCGACAAGGACCAGTACTTCAATCCGGGGCCGTGGCGCCTTCCGTACCATCACCATGGCGTGCTGGATTACTGCCGGCAGTTCGGTGTGCCGCTCGAGCCGTTCGTGCAGGTGAACCACAACGCCTATATCTACGGAAAGGACGCGTTCGGCGGCAAGCCCCAGCGCATGCGCGAAGTGCAGGCGGATTTCCACGGAGGTGTCGCGGAACTGTTGGCCAAGGCGACAGGCAAGGGCCGCCTCGACGATATGGTCAGCCGCGAGGATCGCGAGATCCTTCTCGAGGCGATGCGTGAGTTCGGTGGCCTCGATAGTGACTACCGCTATGCGGCGGGACGCGCCAGCAGCGAGCACCGTGGCTATGCGAAGGAGCCCGGCGGCGGCCCGGATGGCAAGCCCGAGTTCTCGAAGCCCGTGGGCCTGTCCGACATGCTCAATGCGCGCCTGTGGAAGGGCCTGGGCATGAGCGAACTCTACGAATACCAGACGACGCTCATGCAGCCGGTGGGCGGGATGGATGCGATCGGCAAGGCGTTCGTGCGCGAGATTCGCGGTGACGTGATCCGTTACAACGCGAAGGTGACCGGCATCGCGCAGGACGACCATGGCGTCACCGTGACTTACGAGGACACGACGTCACCCGACCAGCCCCGGCAGGCGAAGGCGGATTGGTGCGTGTGCACGATTCCGCTGTCGATCCTCAGCCAGATTCCCGTGCAGGTGTCCGAGGCCAAGGCGGCGGCGATCGCCGCGGTGCCATACATGGCGTCGGCCAAGGTGGGCTTGCAGTTCAACCGGCGCTTCTGGGAAGAGGACGACGCGATCTACGGCGGCGTGACGATGACCGACCTGCCGATCGGCATGATCTCCTATCCGAGCCACGGCATCGGCACGAAGAAGGGCGTGTTGCTCGGCTCGTACAACTTCTTCCTGGAAGCCTACGAGTTCACGGCGCTCGATCCGGCCACGCGCATCCGCAAGGCCGTGGAATACGGTGCGCTGATTCATCCGCAGTATCCCAAGGCGTTCGAGAACGGCATCGCCGTGGCCTGGCACAGGTCGCCCTTCACGCTGGGCTGCTTCGGCTGGTGGACTGACGAGGCGCGTGAAAAACATTACGCCGACCTGTGCTCGATGGATGGCCGCATCGTCCTCGCGGGCGAGCATGCGTCCTATCTGCCGGCGTGGCAGGAAGGTGCGATTCTTTCGTCGCTTTCGGCCATCGATGCCGTGCATCGCCGCGCGATGGCGGGAGGCCGCGCATGAAGATGCCGATGCTCTTCCTCGCTTGTCTTACGCTCGCCGGCGCAGCACAGGCACAGACGTCGGATCCCGATTTCATCGACCAGAAAGATGCGATCCATGCGACCGGCGAACAGATCTTCACGCACATCTGCCAGGGTTGCCACATGCCCGACGCGCGAGGCGCCGTGGGCGCGGGTCACTACCCGGCGCTGGCGAACAATCCGAAGCTCGCCTCGGCGGCGTATCCGGCGGCGATGATCGTCAATGGCCGTGGTGGCATGCCGACGTTCGGCTTCATGCTTTCGGACGCGCAGGTGGCGGATGTCGTGAACTACATCCGCACGCATTTCGGCAACACTTACACCGATACGTTGAAGCCGGAGGATGTGAAAGCGTTCCGGCCCGCCGTCAAACCGCCCACGAAGGAGCATTGAGCATGTTCAAGCACGCCATCCTGGCTTCCGTCCTGTTCGCCGCCATGGCTCCGGCTTTCGCGGCCGACGTCGTGCGGCACAAGATTCCCAACAGCACTTTTCCGATCTCGTCGGCGGTCGAGGTGCCGGCCGGGAAGACGCTGGTGTTCCTGAGTGGTGTGGTTCCCCCGGTCGCGGATGCGAACGCGGCAAAGGACAGCGCGCAGGCTTACGGCGATACGAAAACTCAGACGGTTGGTGTGTTGACGTCGATCGAGAAGCAGCTGAAGGGCATGGGCTTGTCGATGGGCGACGTGGTGAAGATGCAGGTGTTCCTGGTCGGCGATCCGGCGAAGGGCGGCAAGATGGATTTCGCGGGATTCATGGCGGGGTACACGCAGTTCTTCGGCACGCAGGCGCAGCCGAATCTTCCGTCGCGTTCGGCCATGCAGGTGGCGGCGTTGGCCAGCCCCAACTTCCTGGTGGAGATCGAGGTGACCGCGGTCCGTCCCTGATCCATCGCGGCGCCTTCCCTGGCGCCGTGATGCGTCACGACAGGTTGTAGGCGCGCTCTTCGTGCAACGCGATGTCGAGGCCGACCTGTTCCTGTTCCTCGTCCACGCGCAGGCCCATGGTGACGGCGATGCCCTTGAAGATCGCGTAGCTCAGCACGGCGCTGTAAACGACGGTGAAGCCGACGCCCTTGAACTGGATCCACAGTTGCGTGCCTAGTTCGGTCACGCTGCCGAAACCGCCGAGCACGGGCGCGGCGAGGGGGCCGGTGACCAGGGCGCCGATGATGCCGGCGACGGCGTGTACGCCGAAGACGTCGAGTGAGTCGTCGTAGCCGAAACGGCGTTTCAGGGACGTGGCGCAGAAGAAG
>DATNJP010000197.1:0-15739 GCA_035603855.1 Luteibacter sp.
TTCTGCCGGCTGATCGTCTTCACCGACTTGCCTTCGCGATCGGCGATCTGCTGAAGCGACATGCCATTGACGAACTGCCGGATGACTTCCGTCTCGCGCGGCGACAGCGGCGCGCCCGGCATCGCTTCGGAGACTTCGTCCGCCTCGTTGAGGATGTCGAGCAGGGTTTCGCTGAGGTAGGTTTCGCCGGCCGCGACAGCTCGCGCGGCGGTGGCGAGTTCGTCCATCGGCGCGCGTTTGTCGACGATGCCGCGAGCGCCGCGGTTCAGCATCGACTGCAGGGCCGCGGGGCGATTGATCATCGTGAGGACCACCAGCGCGTGGCTGGGATATTCCTTCACGATGCTGTCGATGAGGGCGAATCCGTCGTCCTGCCGATCGCTCGGCATGAGAAAATCCGTAATCACGACGTCGCAGGGGCGGTCGGCCAACATGGCCAGGAGCTCGTCCGCGGCCTTCGCTTCACCCACCACGTCGATGTGGGCATTACGCAGCGCCAGCGCGCCTCCAACGAGAACCAGGGGGTGATCGTCTGCCAGAATGACCTTGAGCGGCATGCCTTGTGTTCTCCTTCGTGCAATGCGACACAGCGTACTTCGAACCGATTATGCCCATGAAGGTTCCCCTGACGAAGCCCAAGACGTGATCCGACGCTTCATTCTGTCAATTTTCCTCCTCCTGGCCGGACCGGCCCTGGCGGCGCCGGATAAGCCCCTGTCCCGCGAGGACGCCGACTGGCTGCGGCACCACCCGGTGCTGACCGTCGGCGCCTACCGCGAAGGCTACCCGCCGTTCGAGGAGCTCCGTGACGGGGAACTGGAGGGCCTGGGGCCCGATTACCTCCGCGAGATATCGGCCGGCCTGGGCGTGACGCTGCAGACCCGTACCTATGCCACCTGGCCCGACCTGCTGGCCGCGCTCGCCCGTGGGGAGATCGACGTCGCCACCTCCGTGACGCCGCTGGAGCAGGGCATGCCGGGCATCCGCATCGGCGCGACGTATTTCGAGTCGCTGCCCGCGCTGGTCGAGCGCGTGGATGCCCCCATGATCCACCGCCCAGGCGACCTGGCCGGCAAGCGACTTGCCGTGCACACGGGCTACTTCGACATGGCGGCGCTGCGCCGGGAGCTCCCCGATACGGCGCTGGTGGAAACCGCCACCACGGCCGACGCACTGGCGCGAGTGCGCTCCGGCGACGTCACGGCCTACCTCGACAACCCGTATTCCGCGCGCGAATTCGTGTCGCGCCTTGGCCTCGAGCGCGAGCTTCGCGTCGGCGCTCCGCTGGCATTGCCCATCAGTGCGTTGGCCTTCGCGGTGCCTGCCGACCGCGCGCCGCTGGGCCATGCCATCGATCAGGCCGTGGGCGAACTCACCGCCGCCGACCACGGCCGCCTGCGCGCCCGGTGGGTGGGGCGCGATATCGCGCCGCGCCCCCGGCAGACGGATATTCCGCTCAGCGAGAAGGAAAAGGCCTGGCTCAAGGCGTTGCCGCCGTTGCGCCTGGGCGTCGATCCCAGCTACGCGCCTTTCAGCCTGCTCTCGGGGCAGGGCGAAGCGGAAGGGCTGTCGCTCGACTACGTGCGCGAGATCGCCGCCGAGCTCGGACTGCGTCTCACGCAGGTCACCAGCGATAACTGGGCGGGAACGGTCGAACAGGTCAGTCGCGGCGATGTCGACCTGGTAGCTGCGATCAATCCGCAGAGCGCCACCGCGCCATTCCTCGTGCCCAGCGTCCCTTATCTCGATTTTCCGATCATGATCGTGACGCGCGAGGGCGCGCCGACGATAGCCGGTCGCGACGATCTCGCCGGCAAGCGCGTGTTGGGCAATGTCACGCGTGAACCCATCCGGCGCCTGCTCGCGCGCATTCCGGACGTGCACGTCATCCCCGTCGACACGGAAGCGGAGGGCATGCGGCGGTTGGCGGCGGGTGAGGGTGACGCTTTCGTCGGCAACCTCGCATCGGTCGATTACCACATCCGCGCGACCTTCCTCGGCCAACTCAAGGTGGCCGCGCCCACGGGCGATAGCGAAGCGATCGCGATCGGCGTGCGCCGGGACCTCGCGCCCCTGCTGCCGCTGGTGAATCGCGTACTGGTGAATCTCTCCACGCATCGCCAGCAGGAAATCCGCAACACCTGGTTCGCGTCGCACTACGTCGTCGGTCCCACCTGGCGCGAGATCGCCAGCCGCGTGCTGCCCTTCGTCGCGGTGCTCCTCATTTCGCTGATCGCCATCAGTTATGCCTACCTGAACCTGCGTCGCGAGACGCGGCGGCGCGAACGCACGGAGCGTCGCCTCGCCGAGGTCACGGCGCACGTGCCGGCCGTGGTGTACGAATCGGTGCGCGGCACCGACGGCACCTACGCGATGACCTATGTCGGCGGCGATCCACAAAGCATCCTCGGCATGGAGCCCGGTGAGCTGCTTGCCGGCGACGCCAGCATGCTGGCGCCGGTACCCGACGAAGACCGGGAGAAGTTGCGCGAGGCGTTCGAGCGCTCCGCTCGCGACCTCACGCCTCTGCATGTGACGGTGCGCGCGCAGGTCGGCAGCCGCGTCCGCTACCTCAGTTCCGACGCGGTGCCGCTCGCCGCAGCCGATGGCAGCGTGCGCTGGAACGGGTACTGGGTCGACGTGACCGCGCAGGAGCTGGCGGCGCGTGGACTGGCGCACGCGCGCGACGAAGCCGAAGCGGCGACGCGCGCGAAAAGCGACTTCCTGGCCACGATCAGCCACGAAATCCGCACGCCGATGAATGGCGTCATCGGCCTCCTCGACGTGCTGGAACGCACGCCCCTGGACGATGGTCAGCGCAAGATGGTGTCTACCATCGAGCATTCGGCCGAAGCGCTCCTGCACATCCTCGACGATGTACTCGATTTCTCGAAGATCGAAGCGGGCCACCTCGCTCTCGATGCGCAGCCCGCCGACCTGCGCGCGATCGTCGAGGGCGCCGTGGCCATCCTCTCCGCGCAAGCCGAAGCGAAGGGCCTGGCACTGCACGTCCGTGTCGATCCCGCCCTGGCGCCTGCCGTCATCGTCGACGACGGCCGTCTGCGCCAGGTGCTGTTGAACCTGCTGGGCAATGCGATCAAGTTCACCGCCAGCGGCGAGGTCGTGGTCGAGGTACACGCGGACGAACGGCATCGTGCGCGCCAGCGGCTGCGTATCGTCGTCAGGGACACCGGCATCGGCATCCATGCCGCGAAGTTGCGCCACGTGTTCGCACCTTTCAGCCAGGCGGAATCGTCGACGACGCGGCGTTACGGCGGAACGGGACTCGGGCTGAGCATTTCGCGCCGACTGATCGAACGAATGGGCGGCCATATCGCCCTCGAGAGCGAACCCGGGCGGGGCACGGTCGTCGTCATCACGTTGGAGCTGCCGGTTGCCGACGCTTTGCCACCGGTGGCCGATGCGCCTGTGACGGCAGCGATCGCACACAGGGGCGCACCGGGCGATGCACGTATCCTGCTGGCCGAGGATCATCCGGTGAACCAGGAACTGGTGCGCGTGCAACTGGCCATGCGCGGCTATGGCTGCGACATCGTCGACGATGGCGTGGCGGCCCTTGCGGCCCTCGAAACGACGGACTATGACCTGCTATTGGTCGACTGCCACATGCCGCGCATGGACGGCTATGCGGTGGCGCGTGAGGTGCGCCGGCGCGAGGAAGGTACGGGACGCCATCTGCCTATCGTGGCGATGACGGCCGACGCACGGGCCGACCAGCGCGAGATCTGCCTCGCCGCCGGGATGGACGATCTGCTGCGCAAACCCATTCGCCTGGAAGCCTTCCACGACATGGTCGCGCGCTGGCTGGCGACGGCCGGCGCCTCGTTGCCCTCCATCGACATGGAACGTATGCGCCGCGCGTTCGGCTCGGACGAAAACATCGTCCGTGTCATTCGCGCCGGCGTGGGCGCCACGCGCGAAGCACTGGGCCGGCTGCCGGAGGTGCTCGATCGTGCGGGCCGCGAAGAGGTCGCCGGATGGATCCACCATGTGCTCGGCGGCGTGAACGTCTATGGTCCATCGGCCGTGGCGGAGGAGGGCGAACAGATGGAACTCGCGCTACGCGAAGGCGGCAACGTCGACATCGTCGCCGTGGACCGCTTCGCGGCCAACGTGAGCCGGTTTGCCGAAGGCCTCGAAAGCCTCGCCTCCAAAATGGAACATCCGACATTCGGGTAGGCGGTCAGTCGTACTCCACCGCGATCACCGCGAAGCGGGTCCGGCCACCGGGCAGTTCCGCGTCGAACTCGTCGTCGACGCGTTTCTTCAGCACCGCGCGGGCCATCGGCGAATCGATGCTGATCCAGCCCTGCCGTGCATCCGTTTCATCCGGCCCGACGATGCGATAGCGCACCGTTTCCCCGGTCTCCACGTTCTCCAGTTCCATCGTGGCACCGAAGTACACCGCATCGCGTTGCGATGGCGCGGCCTCCACGACCTTGAGGATCGGAATGCGCTTGCTGAGATAGCGCGCGCGGCGATCGATCTCGCCGAGCTGCTTCTTGCGATACGTGTACTCGGCGTTCTCGGAGCGATCGCCTTCCGCCGCGGCCGCGGCCAGTGCCTTGACCACCTCGGGGCGGACGGTGTGCCACAGATGATCGAGCTCCGCTTTCAGGCGTTCGAAACCTTCCCGCGTGATGATGGCCGTCGACGACGGCGAGGGTGGGCGCCAACGGCTCATGGCGCGACCTTGCGCGCGGGGCTGAGCGTTGCCAGCAAGGCTTCGATGTCCATCGTCAGTGGGTGTTCCGGGTAATCCATCAGCAATTGTCGCGCGAGTGTCGCGGCCTCGTGTGTCTGGCCGAGCCTTTCGTGCATGCGAACCGCCAGCAGGCCGTAATGAGGCGCGCCCATGTCGCGTGGCCACGTATGCAGGTAACCGAGCGCCAGGTGCAGCGCGAGTCGCGCCATGCCCCCATGCGCCGCGGTGTCGGCAAGCGGGCCGCAGGTAAGCGTGTCGTCGGGAAGGAAGGCCGGATCGACATCGAGGCAGTCCTGCACGACGCCCAGCGCGCGCCTCGACTCGCGTGCTACCACCAGCGCGGCGATCCATATCTGCCCATGCACGAGCAGCTCCGGCAGTCGGTCCTGCGCGCGCAGGAGTTCGCGATAACGCGCATGCAGGCCCGGTGGTGCGAGGCCTTCACGAAGTCGTTCGGTCAGGATGTCCGTCGCCCCCGGCACGTCGTCACGGGCGATCAGGTTCACGTGCGAGAGCAGGGCGGTATCGTCGTTCGGTTCAGCGGCGGCGGCGAGCGTCACGGACTCCGGGTAGTAGCCGAGTGCTTCGTGCTTGTGGTGGATCAGCGCGCCCATCAGGTGGAAATTGTAGATCGTGAGGTAGTTGGCGATGAGGTAATACCCCAACGTACCGAAAAAGGTCGGACCGTGATCCTTCATCGCGTACTGTGCCGCCGCCTGCAGCAGGCTGCTTGCGACCATGATCGCGAACAGCAGCATGTAGCTGCCACCGAGGCGACTTATGGCGGCCACCCATGTCGCGGGATTCAGGGCCGCACCGACGCCATCGAACGTCAGCGACATCGTGATCACCGGCAGTACGAAGGCGAACACCAGCGACACCAGCACGCCCGGGATGCCGAAGAAGATCGGCGCGAGCACCGCGATGGCGTTGCCGGTCAGCTGGATCATGATCAAGGCGATGCTGGTGCGATCCTCCGTATTCACCGCCATTTCGGGTGGATCGGCATAGCCGTCGGCGGTATGTCGCAAGCATTCGAACGCATACGTATACAGCGCCATCCATCCGAGGCCGATCACCAGCAGCTTCAGGAGGACGATCGGAAGAAAGGCGACGGATTCGAACAGCGTGATGGCGCCGATGGTGAGCGGCGCCGCGCCACGCATGGGATAGCGCCAGCCGATGCGAACGCGTTCCGCGAACGGCGTGTCCGCATCAGCCAGCTGGTGCCTCGGCATGCCTAGCGTTTCCCGCCGAAGATGCTGCCCAGGATGCCGCGCACGATCTGCTGCCCGGCACGCGAACCCGCGGTGCGCACCATCGACTTGGCCATGGTCTCGAGCATGCCCTGGCGGCGCTTCGTGCCAAACACCGCATCGCGCACGGTGCTGCCCCAGTCGCTGCCGCCGTCGTCGTCCTTGCCGGCACCGTTGCCCGCCGACTTGACCGGCGGCGCATCGTCGGCGCTTTTCTCGCTGGCACGCGCTGCCAGCCGTTCCTCGGCCGATTCGCGATTCACCAGGGTGTCGTACTTGCCGCCGACGGGTGAGCGCGAGCGGACCGCGCTGCGTTCTTCCATGGTGATCGCGCCGATACGGCAGACGGGCGTCGCCACGAGCACCTTCTGCACGGGAGAAGGCACGCCGCCTTCGCCCAGCGTGGACGCCAGCGCTTCGCCGGTGCCCAGGGTGCCGATGGTTTCCACCACGTCGAGCTTCGGGTTGCGCGCGAAGGTTTCCGCCGCGGCCTTCACGGCCTTCTGGTCGCGTGGCGTGAAGGCGCGCAGGGCGTGCTGCACACGATTGCCGAGCTGTCCGAGGATCTCGCCCGGCACGTCGTCCGGATTCTGCGAGCAGAAGTAAACGCCCACGCCCTTGGAACGGATCAATCGCACCACTTGCTCCACGCGCTGGCGCAAGGCCGCTGGCGCGTCGTCGAACAGCAGGTGCGCCTCGTCGAAGAAGAACACCATCTTCGGGACGTCGAGGTCGCCGACTTCGGGCAGCTGCTCGAACAGCTCCGACAGCAACCAGAGCAGGAAGGTCGAGTACAGGCGCGGCTTCAGGATCAGGGTGTCGGCGGCCAGCACGCTGATGACGCCACGGCCACTCATGTCCTGGCGCATGAGGTCGGCCAATTCCAGCGCCGGCTCGCCGAAGAAGGCATCCGCCCCGTCCTGTTCGAGCTTCAGCAGCGCGCGCTGGATGGCGGCCACGCTTTGCGTGCTGATGAGGCCGTAGCGCGCGGAGATGTCCTTGGCATGTTCGCTGGCGAAGCCGAGCATCGCGCGGAGATCGGCGAGGTCGAGCAGCAGCAGGCCCTCGTCGTCGGCGACGCGGAAGACGACTTCCAGCACGCCTTCCTGGGTGTCGTTGAGTTCGAGGATGCGCGACAGCAGGGTGGGGCCCATTTCCGAGACGGTGGCGCGTACCGGGTGGCCGGCCTTGCCGTAGATGTCCCAGAACACCACCGGATTGGCCTGCGGCTTCCAGTCCGTGAGGCCCAGCTTCGCCAGGCGGGCGGTCAGCTTTTCGGAGGGAGCACCGGCGGCCTGCGAGAGGCCAGCCAGGTCGCCCTTGGCGTCGGCGAGGAAGCAGGGCACACCGAGCCGGGAGAATCCTTCGGCCAGGAGCATCAGGCTGACCGATTTTCCGGTGCCAGTGGCCCCGGCGATCATGCCGTGGCGGTTGCCGTAGCGGGAATCGAGTTCGACGGCCGTTTCGTCGTTGCGGCCGATCAGGATCGTGGGCATGGCTTCATCCTTAAGAATGTCCTGAACAAGTTTACGCAACGATGCGCCGTTACGGAGAAAATCGGCTTCTGATGCTTGAGTCCGAAGGGCCCGGGCAGTAACGTGACCGGCATTGTCCGACCCCGAGTAAGTGCATGTCCGTTCGCGTCCCGCGTTCCCTCCTGATCCTGCCGCTGGTCATCCTTGCCGGCTGTGCCTCGAGCGGGGCGCCCCGGCCGGGCAAGGCCAAGCCGGAGGTCAATGCCTTGTACGACCGGATGGACCAGGCGAGCAAGGGGTACGAGGCCGCGATCGACCAGGCGCGCCGTGGCGACACCCCGCAAGCCGCGCAGACGCGCAAGCAGGCGCTGGACCAGTTGAAGGATGCTTCCGCCCGTTGCGCCCTCACGCCGGGCTGCGACCAGCAGCGCTTCGCCGCCGTCTTCGATCGCCTGTTGCGCCTGAAGGATGGCAGCTTCATCGAGGGTGAGGACGCCGACGACACCGAGCAGGGCGCGGAAGCCGGGGAACAGCCGGGCAACGTCGCGGGTTCGATCGCGGTCGGCGCGCTGCCGCAGGCGCAGCGCAGCGTCACCATGCTCAAGGGCCAGCAGTTCTCCGACCTCATGGTCATGAACGGTCCGGTGAAGGCCGCGCTGGAAATGTGGCTGACCCAGCTGCGTCCGAACCTCATGGATGCCTACGTCAACTACCAGATGCTTCGCTACAAGATGTGGCCGGCCTACAAAAAGGCGGACCTGCCCGAGGCGTTGCTGTTTGGCATCATGGCGAAAGAGTCCGGCGGCAAGGTGCACGCGGTGTCACGCTCGGGCGCCTCCGGGCCGCTGCAATTCATGTATGCGACCGGCCTTCGCTTCGGCCTGTCCAACGCCGACGGCTTCGACCAGCGCTTCGATCCGACGATGGCCGCCCAGGCCAACGCGGAGTACATCGACGAGCAGCTGGGTGCGTTCAACAACAACCTCGAACTGACGCTCGCCGCGTACAACGGCGGCGAAGGGCGCATGCGCCGCATCGCCGCGACGAGCCCCGGGGCCAGCTTCTACGATCCGCAGATCTACGGCCAGATGTCGGCCGAAACGCGCGATTACGTGCCGATGGTGCTCGCCGCGGCGTGGCTCTTCCTGCACCCGGACAGTTACCACCTGACCTGGCCGAAGGTGGACGGTGAAGCCGGCCAGATCGTGCTCACGCGCGCGGCGTCCATCAGCGAACTCACGGTCTGCCTGGGCTCGGCGCAGGGCATGCCGGAAGGCTGGTTCCGCACCCTGCGCAACCTCAATCCGCGTCTGGATCCGCAGGTGGCGCAGCCGGTCGGCGCACGCCTCGAAGTGCCCAAGCAGCTGGAAAAGGCGTATGCCACCAGCTGCACGGATGGCCCGTGGCCGATCCTGGCGTCCGACCTGCACAACGCGGTGAAGATCGTCGCACCGCCGCCGCCCGCGGCGACCTCCGCGGCGCTCGCCAACGGTTCGTCACCGGCGTCGTCGAAGTCGTCATCCGGTTCGTCGAAGAATTACACCGTGCGCCGTGGCGACACGCTGGTCAGCATCGCGCGCAAGAGCAGTTGCGCCGATGTCGAGGACATCGCGCGCATGAACGGGCTCAAGGGGCACCAGCTGAAAGTGGGGCAGGCGATCCGCGTGCCGGTTTGCCGATAAGGTCAGGCGACCGCGTGCGGCTCGTTCATCCACGCCGCGGTCGGGTCACGCCTTTCCGACGCCGACAACTCCTTGATCTGGCGCATCAGGCGCAGGATCTGCCGGTGCAGGTCTTCCATGTTCGGACGGCGGGAATCCAGGGTCTCGTGGTAGACCGAGGCGATCCACAGGGCGACGCCACGGGTGGCGATCAACGGGTTGTCGGAGCGGGCCTTGCCCAGGCCAATATCCGGGCCGTGGCCGTAGGTGCTGTAGCGCTCTTCCGGCGGGGTGCCGTAGAGGTGGGGGAAATCACAGGCAGCGGCCTGTTCCATCTCGCGCCGGACCAGTTGCTGGAGGTCTGCGTGGGCGCGCACCGGTAGGGCGAGCACGACGCGTTCGATATCGGCGAGCTGCCTGCGAAGGCGGATCTCGCGATTGACGGCAATAAGATGGGTGACCAGACGCATGGACGACTTCCCCTAGTGCGGATGCTTCTATCGGTCCCGGTGCCCTCCCCCGGGTAGGGCAGCGGTCCGACGGAGAATACGCTCCCGATACGTCAAATGTAAGACGTTTTTGTCACATTGTGACGTGCGTCGTCATCCGGCTGACGGGGGTCCGGCCCACTGGCCCAGTCGCTGCCCAACGATAACCTGCTGTTGCGGTTGGAGTTCGTCGAGGGTGTAACCCTCTGGCAACAACAAGATGACAGTCGAGCCCATGTTGAAGCGGGCCATTTCCCCGAAACGCTCCAGCCTGACGTCACGGCCGCGGCAGTCGTGGCGGATGATGTCCGAGGCATACGGCGGGATGGCGAGGCCATCCCATACCGTGGCTACGCTGGACACGAGAATGGCGCCCACCATCACCGACACGAAGGGACCGTGCTGACCCTGGAAGTGGCAGACCAGGCGCTCGTTACGGGCGAACAGGCGGGGGATCGCCTCGACGGCGAACGGTGCCACGCTGAAGATGCGCCCAGGCACGTGCGTGGTGCCGGTGAGTTCTCCCGCCAGCGGCATGTGCACGCGGTGGTAGTCGCGCGGCGACAGATAGATGGTGACGAAGCTGCCGTTGCGGAACGGGGCCGCCGCGGCCTCGTCGCCCAGCAGTTCCGCCGCGCTGTAGTCCTGCCCCTTGGCCTGGAAGATCCGCCCGTCGCGGATACGGCCGGACTGGCTGATCCGGCCGTCCGCCGGACACAGGATGGCCTGCGGGTCGGGGTCGGCCTGACGGGCGCCGGGCTTCAGCTTGCGGGTAAAGAACGCATTGAAGTGCTGGTAAGCGAACGGGTCCGGCTGGGCCGCCTGGCTCATGTCGACGTCGTAGCGCTGCACGATCTCCCGAATGAGAAAATTCTTCCATGGGGCCCACTCCCAACGGGTCGCCTGATAGACGATGCGCGACAGGAAGCGGTGCGGGAGGATGTACTGCAGCAGGACGTTTGGCTTCATGCGCGGGAGTATAGGGGACGGCGCCCGATCCACCAGCCTGGGAGTTGTTTCGGCCGTGTGACCGGCACATGCACATTTTCTTCATCCGCTTCGGTTGATAACCCCCGCGGGGAGATTCGCAACGGCAACGTGCGAATCGCCGCTTCGCACGAAGGCCATCGACGGCCGCGGTGAAGCGAAGGAGAGGGGGGCCTCGCCTTGCCAGGGTCAGAAGGCACGCGTGCACCACACCGCCCGGAACGCGGTGCTAACGGGGTACGACAATATGAGAAAGCGCAGCGCGAATGGCCGTCTCCCAGCAGACGGCTGGCAGCACCGTGTCCTTTTTATAGCTATCGCGGCGGGCCTTGCCGCCACCTCACCGCCTTCCAGCGCGCAGAACGTGACGCTGACGCCCTACGACCCGGTCATCAACGACGCGCAGGTTGGCCAGACCGTCGTCGCCGGCGGTGCGACGGTAACGATATCGGGTCCCCAGCAATTCATGGCGGGCGACACCGGCACCCGTCTCACGACCTTGGGGGCACTCAATGGACTCGGCAGGCTGATTTCCGGCACGCAGTGGATCGGCGCCGGGCGCCTCAACCCCGGCACGCAGAACTTCGGTGTCAGTGTTCCCGATCCGATTACGGGCGGACGGCGAGTCGTCTCCGCCTATAACACCGCGAACCTCGTGCCACTCGCGGCGATCGACATGAATTCCACGGTCCCCGATGTGGTCAACGTCAACGACCAGCAGTACATCGATGCCCGGGTGGGCACGGTCACCGCGGCCGGCGGCACGCTCAACGTCAATATCGGCACGGGCGGCGCGGCCTCCGACGCGGCGACCAACGGCTGGACGATGGCCGCCAAGCAGAGCTCGCTGTTCTACGCGGACGGCACGGGTGGCGTTGCCAGCAACCTTAACTGGACCTCCAACAACCGGATCACGTTTAACGGCGAGGTGGCCAATCCCACCCTGCCGCAGACCTTCGGCGTCAGCTTCGTTTCGCATTATGGCGGCACCTTCAACGTCACCACGAACGACGGCGTGACCACGTCGCACACCGTGACCAACGACGCGCAGCTGCGCGACTACAACAACTTCCTGATTGCGCAGATGCAGGCAGGCACGCTCGATCCCGCACGCTACAACGGGCTGTTCGCGCAGGGCTACACATCCACCTCCGAACAGATCACCTATGGCATCACCGCCGACAGCCCGCCGGACGAAGTGGCGCAGGCCATTGGCAACCGCATCGTGATGCACCTGGTCGGACCCAACGCCCACGGGACGGTAGCCGCCGGTGCGACGCTCGAAGTGGTCAACGCGAACAACGGCGCGGTCCGTGGCGAAGGCGGAGCCACCGTCACCATCGACGGCACGCTTGCCACCACGCATACCTCGGGTGATGGCTCCGCGGTGATCCTCACGGGCGGCAGCGCGGGCACCAACAACGGCGTCATCAACGGCAACTTCTTCCGCAACGCCGCCGGCGCCATCACCAACGGTGCCTTCGGTTCCCATGTCGTGGACGTCCAGGCGAACAGCACGTTCGACAACCTGGGCATCCTCAACCTCGCCACGGGACAAACCAATGGCGCGGGCAAGTCGACGGGTATCCGGCTTGGCGCAGGCGCCACGGGCACGAACAGCGGCATCGTCAATGTCGGCGTCACCGGTTCGCGGTCCAACGGCTCGATGGACGGCATCTACATCAACGACGCGACCGCCCAGTTCACCAACAATGCGGGCGGCAGCATCTATATCGGCCGCGGACCGCAGACGGATCCAGCCGCGCCTGCCGCCGACATCGCCGTGAACCAGGGCACGATGACCACGGGTATCAATGTGCCCACGGCGGGCCGGGTGACGAACCTCGGCAACATCACGATCGGCACGCTGACCCAGAACGCCGCGGGCATCCTGGTCACGTCACCGAACGCGGTGGTGCAGAATGCCGGCACGATCGACGTGAACGGCCGTGCCGCGGCGGTGCCGCGCGAGAACGTCGGCCTGCTGGTGCAGAACGCCGGCGCGGGGGGCGGCGTGTCGAACAGCGGCACGATCAACCTCAACGGCGTGAACGGCACCGGCGTGAAAGCGCTTTCGACCGCCGGCACCGCTTCCCTGGTGACATCGACCGGCATCATCAACGTCGCTGGCGGCGCCGATCCCTCCAGCGGTACGCGCAACATCGGTGTATGGGCCGAAGGGCAGGGCACGGCCACCGCGCGCGCGAATGTCCAGGGGGCGGTTCACCTGACCGGCGACGGCGCGATCGGCATCCACGCACGTGGCCGCGCCACGGTGGACGTCGCCGCCGGCGCGGCCCCCACATTCGCGGGCGGTGCGAAGCAGATCGGATACTTCGCGTTCGGTAACGACGCCCACATCAACGTCAACGGCGGTTCGACGCTCGACGTATCGACGTCGCAGTCGACGTTGTTCCGCCTCGACAGCGGTGCGGATTTCGATGGCACCGGCCTCACGATGAGCACCTCCGGTGCCCAGTCCACGGGTGTCCTCGGCAGCGGGATCGGTTCGGAACTCAATACACGCAATGCGAACATCGCGGTGTCCGGTGACGGCGCGCAGGGCGTCGTTGTCGAAGGCGGCTCCCGGGGGACGATCGACGCCGCCACCACGATGTCGCTGACCGGTAGCGGCGCCATCGCAGGCATCGCGGACGGACAGAAGCACGACCTCGCCGGCGCCAATAGTGGCGGGGTGTTGCGCAGCACGTCGTTGAACAGCCTCGCCGCGCTGGATTCCTCACAGGCCGGCGTCACCGGCTACATCGCGCGCAATGGCGCATCCCTGTCGAATGCCGGCGCGATGCACTTCACGGGTGCGAACGCCACGGGGTTCATCGTGGAGACGAACGCGGCAGCGACGAACAGCGCGTCCGTCGACCTCAGCGGTCCGGCGGCCACGGGCGCCATCCTTCGTTCGGGCGGGACCTTCGCCAACAACGGCACGATCCACGTTGGCAGCGGTACGGGCGTGCGCGTGGAAGGCGCCGGAACGCAACGTCTGAATCCTGCCGGCTCCATCATGGTGGACGACGGCATCGCGGGCGTGCAGCTGATCGGCGGCGCCGGGTTGGTGCTCGGTAGCGGGGATTCCGCCATTGTCACCAACGGTACGGCGCACGGCGTGCTGCTCGACAGCGGCGCGACGTCATTGGACGCCACGGGCACCACGATCACCACGCTCGGTACTGGCAACGCCATCGAGAACGCGGCAGAGACGGCGTCGATCACGCTGTCGGGCGCTACCTTGCGCGTCGGGAACGGAGCCGGCCTGCGCACGGCCACGGCGATCGATCCCGCATCCACGGCCACCATCGAAGTCGACGGCGCCGGGGTGGGCTATGCGTTCCGCCACGCCGATGGCTCGATGACGGACACCGATCTGAATCTCGGTGCCGGCTTCGTCGTTCATGGCAACGGCGCGGGTGCCACAGGCATCCAGGCGCTTACCAGCGGAGCCGTCGCCAGTGCGGCGACGGTCGATATCCTCAGTGCGGCGGGCGGTCCCGCCTTGCTCGCCGGTACGGCGTCGTCGGTCACCAACAGCGGCAGCCTCACCTCGGCCAGCACGACCGCGCCGGTCGTCGATCTCTCGAACGGGACGGGGACCGTTTTTTCGAACACCGGTACGGTCTTCGCAGTGAGCCCCGCCGCGCAAGCCGTGCGCGGAAGCGCCGGCAACGACACGGTAACGGTCGCGGCCGGCGCGATCCGCGGCGACATCGCTACCGCGGGCGGCACCGATACCTTTGCCTGGACCGGCGGGACGCTCGACGGCGGCCTGACGATGGGCGACGGCCCCGGCAACCAGGCCACCATCGGCAATGTCGACACATCGAGCACATACCATCTCCTCGCGGGCACGGGAGGCGGCAACACGCTGACCTTCAGCGGGACCGAGGCGCGCGGCGGCTCGTTCGCCACGGACACCCTCGGCAAGGGCATCAACCTCGGCACGGGCTGGAACACCATCGCGTTTGCCGACGGCGCCGCGTTCACGCTCACCGACAACCTGCGTCTTGCGAACAGCGACGTGACGATCGACGGCACCTCGACGCTGTTTGCGGGCGACAACGTGCATCCCGTCATCTCGGGCGCGACGCCCGGTTCGGCAAACGTCACGAACGCGGGTCTCATCGACCTGACCAACGGCGCGGGCTCGCCGGGCAACAGCCTGACCATCGACGGCAACTACACGGGGTCGTCGGGTGCGCTGCACCTGGTCAGCCAGCTGAACCAGGGTGGCGCGCTCGCCGCGCAGGCGACGGATCGGCTGCTCGTGCAGGGCGACGCGTCCGGTGAGACCGTGATCGATGTGACGCCCGGTGCCTTGAGCACGGGCGCGCTCACCGATCTCGACCACAGCGGCTATGTCGGATCGAGTGAGGGTATCTCGATCGTGCAGGTGGCCGGCGCGTCGACGGGTGGCGCGTTTCGGTTGAACGGCGGGTACCTGGCATTCGGTCCGTGGCAATACGGACTCTATGCCTTCGAACCCGGAGCCAGCGACACGGGTCAACGTGTCGTTGGCGGTGCGACGGGTGGTTCCACGTTCTGGGACTATCGCCTCGCCAATGTGATGGTGTGCGATGGACCGTGCCCTGCGCCGACCACCGAATCCCCGGCTCCCACGCCGGCCGCGGGTGAGGCGTATTCGGCGCCGGCGCCGGCTCCAGTCGTGGCGGGCGAGAGCGTGCCTCCCGCCCCGATCGCCGCGCGCAACGCCGTCGTGCCGCAGGTGCCCGCGTATATCGTGTCGCCTTCGGCGCTGGCGCTCTATGGCTACCGAACCGTCGACAACCTGCACCGCCGCCTGGGCGAGGTGCGTGACATGGACGACATGGGCGAAGGTCTCGGCGGCGAGCCGTTCGTGCGCTACATGGGCGGCGACTATAGCTATTCCACCGATCGTTCCTTCAGCGAGTATGGCTACGACTACGACGTGGACACGCGGGCCGTGCAGGTAGGCATGAACATCTTCGCGCTCGATGCGGATCGTTCGTCACTGCGCGCAGGCGTCGCATACACGCATGGTACGACGCGACTCGATCCCAAGGCCGCGGATGGCTACAGCCATGCGAAATTCACTTCCAACTCGATCGCCATGTTCATGACGTGGCAGCAACGCAACGGCTTCTACATCGAC
>DATNJP010000198.1:0-12358 GCA_035603855.1 Luteibacter sp.
AGCTCAGGCCGAGCGCGAGGAGGGCGGCCGCTTTTCGCGGCCACGGGTAGGGTCGGTTCATGGTGGATTTCCTGGGCTATTTCACGGTATCGGCAACGACAGCGACGGCCGCGTTGAGCCCGCGTTGCGCGGCGCGTCGGCGTTTGCGGGTACGGCTGATGACGGAGAACGCGATCACCGCGACGGTGGTGGCCACGATGCTCGCGGAGATCGGCCGCTCGAGGAAGATCATCGGGTTGTTGTCGGAGAGCATCAGCGACTGGCGCACGGTGCGTTCCGCCTGGGGCCCGAGCACGAAGGCCATCAGCATGGGCGTGGCGGGTACTTCCAGTTTGCGCAGCAGGTAACCGGTGACGCTGAAGCCCATCAGGAGCCACACATCGAAGAGGGAGCCACGAACGCTGTAGGCACCTACGACGGCGAGCATGAGGATGATGGGATACAGCAGCCAGTACGGGATGCGCAGGATCTGCACCCATACCGGAATCATCGGCAGGTTGAGTACCAGCAGCGCGATCGTGCCCAGGTAGAGGCTGGCAATGACCGGCCAGGCAATCTCGGGATGATTCGTGAAAAGCAGCGGGCCGGGTTGCACGCCATACAGCAGCAGGGCGGCGAGCATCACCGACGTGCTCGCACTGCCTGGAAGGCCGAGGCTCAGCAGGGGAATCATGGCGCCGCCGGCTTCGGAATTGTTGGCCGCTTCAGGGCCCGCGACGCCCTCGATCGCGCCATGGCCGAAACGCTCCGGGTGACGCGAGGTGTTCTTCACCACGGCGTAGCTCACGAACGACGCCATGGTGGAACCGCCGCCCGGCAGCGCACCGATGAAGAAGCCGAGCACCGAACCGATCGCGATGGCCATCCGCGACTGGCGCAGGTCGTCCATCGTCGGCAGGTAATCGCGCAGACGCTTCGGTGCCGAGAACTTCGTGGTGGCGTTCGGCTTCTCCAGGTTCACCATCACTTCGCCGACCGCGAAGAGCCCCAGCGTGAGGATGAGGAATTCGATGCCGTCGTATAGGTCTACGCTGCCGAACGTATAGCGCTCGGAACCGGTGAAGATGTCGACGCCGACGGTGGAGACGAGCAGGCCGAGGAACATGGAGATCAGTCCCTTCACCGGCGACTTGCCCGCGAGCGAGACGACCAGCAGGAGACCGAAGAACATGAGCATGGCGAACTCGGGCGGTCCGAAGTTCACCGCCAGTTCGGCGGCCAGGGGCGCGGCGAAGGTCAGCGCGACGATGCCCACGGTGCTGGCGATGAAGCCGGAAATCGCGGACATGCCCATCGCGGGTCCGGCGCGGCCTTGCTTCGAGAGCGGATGTCCGTCGTAACAGAGCACCACCGACGAGGTCTCGGTGGGGATGTTCAGGAGGATGGCGGTCGTCGCGCCGGCGAATTTCGCGCCATGGTAGATGCCCGCCATCATGATGAGCCCGGTGGTCGGTGGCAGGCGGAGCGTCAGGGGCAGCAGGATCGCCAGTGTCGCGGCCGGATTGCCCAGGCCGGGCAGGATGCCGATCAGCGTGCCGAGCACGGCGCCGGCGACCATCCATAGAAGGTTGTTCACCGTCATCGCGGTGGCAAAACCTTCCATCAGGCTATGGAGTACGGACATCACGTTTCTCGCAGCAGTGAGAGGAGGTCAGATACCGAGGAAGCCAAGCCGGAGCAGGCCGTTGGGCAGCTCGATGCCGAGCAGTTGCACGAAGAGCAGCCAGGTCACGACGGGGATCGTCACGGTGGCGGCGATGGCGCCCGCACTGCGTCGTTTCTCGACGAAGAACAGCAGGTAGGCGAAAAGCAGGATGGCGGTCAGCACGAAGCCGAGGACGCCCAGCAGCGGTACGCAGGCGAGGAAGCCGATAAGCACGGCGAGCGGGCGGGCCGGAATGAACGGCGCGCCTTGCGGAGGCTTGGGCGCCTTGCCATGGGCTTCGCGGTCGAGCTGGCTGACCGCGCCCACTGCGCGGACTTCCGGCTTGGAGGGACGAAGCGACTGGCGAATGAGGATGAGCCCCATGATCACCAGCCCGGAGGACACCAGGACGGGGAAGAAGCCCGGCCCCGGCGTGTTCTCGCTGTAGAAGGGCATGCGTGTCGCCATCCACAGCGCGCCTCCCCCGATGAGGGTGACGGCGACTCCCAGAACTGCATCGCTACGGCGCATCGTCGATCTCCGCTAGGCAGAAACAATTTCTCTCAGGCGGACAGACCATAGGGTAATCATTTACAAGCGTCAAGCCGCTCCGCACAAATCGCGAAACCCTTGGCGCATGCGGCTTTCAGGCTTATGGGAGCCTTATTGCCCACCTCGGTTGCGATTGAGGCGTGGAAAATCGCTGCCTGATCCGTCGCCCCATGAATACCCCGAAACGGCAGCTCGCATCATGTTGCTTTGCAGCGAATTTTTCGCTCAGGTGATAGCTGAAATGAGGATAAGTCATGGGCTGGTGGCGTGCTGCGCTGCGATAATGCGTGGCGATTTACTCGAGGCGTTTGCAGGGATTTTCTTTCCAGTGAACAGAAAATACGATCATTGGGGCAGAAAAACCGTCTTGACTTGATCGCAGGCAGCGATCACCATCCACAGCCGTCCGCCTAGCGGACATTCTTTCTTTCATAGCGAAACTACAGGAGAACTGGGATGCGCATTCGCCACATGGGCGTTGTCACCAAGGACCTCGAGAAGGCCGCGACCTTTTACGAGAAGGTCCTGGGCTTCAAGCGGCTCGGCCCGATCCGGACCCCCGGCCACTACCCGGGCAAGGCCATCGACATGAGCGATGGCGAGGTCAACTATTCGCTTCTCTGCCCGGACGAGCGCGTGCCGCTCTCCGACTGGCTGCAGGGATCGCTGGGTCCCAACCACATCGGTGTCGAGATCAAGGACATCGTGGGCTGCATCGCCGCGCTGAAGGAATACGGCATCGAGATCTACGGCGAGGACAAGCAGCAGAATCCGCCGCGCTTCTTCAAGTTCAAGGATCCCGACGGCGTCGAGATCGACGTGGCCATTCCGGAACGCAGCTGGAAGTACTGAACCATGAGCGGACAGGCACGTGGGTGAGGCCATGGAGGGCGGAAGGTCGGACCGCTCGCCCACGTCGACCTGGCCGGTCGTCTTCGCCGCCTTCGCGCGGATCGGGGCCACCTCCTTCGGGGGTGGCAGCGCGACCGTGGCGGCGATGCGTCACATGAGCATCGAGCGGGGTTGGCTCAGCGAGCGCCAGTTCGTCGACAACCTCGTGCTTTCCCGCCTGACGCCGGGCATCAGCATCCTCGCCCAGGTCCTCCTGATCGGCAGGCGTGTCGCCGGTGTGCCCGGCATGGTCGCCGCGATGGCCGGCATGATGGCCCCGTCGCTGGCGATCACTCTGGCCCTGGCCTGGGGTTACCGCGAAGTGAGTGGTTATCCGCGTGCGCAGGGTCCGTTGCATGCCGTGGCCGGCGTGGCCGCGGGCTACGCGGTGGCCCTCGCCATCCAGTTGCTGCGCGACATGCTGCGACAGGGCGCACCGGTACGCGGCTTCATCATCTTCGTCGCGTTCGTCGCGATCGCATGGATCGTCGGTGACCCACTTGCCGTCATGGGCCTGGCCATCCTCGCCGCCCTCGTCGTGCCGGGGGCGTTCGAGCCCACGGCGCCGCAGGCCATCGAAACCCCTGCCGGGCCGGTGGACGAGCGTGAGCCCTGAACATCTCTTCGTCGCCGTCCTGATAGCGAACATGATCGGGTTCGGCGGCCTGAGTTCGTTGCCGGTGCTGCGCGGCCAGTTGCTCGCGGCCGGCCTGCAGGCCGATGCGCTGCTGCTGCAATCGCTGGCCGTAAGCAACATCACGCCGGGCCCCAACGGCCTCTATGTGGTGGTCGTGGGATACTTCGTCGGTGGCCCCGCCGGTGCCGCGATCGCCACCGTGGCCATCCTGTTGCCGCCGTTGCTGGTGTTGCCGCTGGAGCGCGTCCGGTCACGCCTGATCCACCTGCGCCGGTTCCGCGCGACGATGGTGGCCCTGAGCCTGTCGGTGGTTGCCTTGCTGGCCCTGTCCAGCGGGTCGCTGGTGGTGCATGCGTCGACGGATACCGTCGGCATGCTGATGGCTCCCGTGGGAGTCGTCTTGCTGCTATTGCGGGTGCCGCCCCTGGTCGGCGTCCTTGTGGCCCTGATCGCCGGGGCGCTCATGGGGCCCTGAATGTCCCGAAGATGGACATAGTTCCAACATAACGGCAGAATTGTCCGCCATGAAGAAAGACACTGCCATCGCCACCGCTACCCCGGTGACAGACGCCACGGCGCCGAGCTACCCCATCTCCTCGGTGGGCAACGCGTTGCGCCTGTTACTGCTTTTCCGCGAGCAGCAATCGGTCCGGTTGACGGAGGCTTGCGCCTATCTGGGTGTCGCCCATTCCACGGCGCATCGCTTGCTGGCGATGCTGATCCAGCACGGCTTCGTGCGCCAGGAATCGTCGCGCGCCTACCGGCCTGGCCCGATGCTGGTCGAGATCGGCCTCGCCGTCGTGCAGAAAATGGATGTGCGTACACAGGCGCGCCCGTATCTGGAAGAACTCTCCGCGGAGTTCGACGAGACCGTGCACCTGGTCATCCTCGAAGGCGACCAGGTCCGTTACGTCGACGCAATCGAAAGTGACCGCGCGCTTCGCGTCACCGCGCGTACGGGCCAGGTACTGCCTGCGCACTGTACGTCGGCGGGCAAGGCGCTCCTCGCCGAGTACACGCCGACGCAGGTTGCCGCTCTGTACGCCGATCGCAAGCTGGCGGTGAAGACGCCGCAATCGCTGCGGTCGCTGCGCGCGCTCGAACTCGCGCTCAACGACGTGCGCGAGCACGGTTTCGCCACCAATCATGAAGAGAGCGAGGAAGGCGTCGGCTCCGTCGCCATCGCGCTGGTGAACGCCGCGGGACGCCCCGTCGCTTCCATCGCGGTGGCCGTTCCGGAGAGTCGCCTCAGCGCCAAGGTGCAGTCGGCCATCGTCAAGGCACTGGAGGACGTACGGATGCGCTTCAAGGCGGCGTCCGACTGACGGAAGACAGCTAAACCCCGATTCACGCGATGGCGTCCGCTGCAGAGGCACCGGATCGCCCGCCCGTTTTTTGTTTTGCGAGAAGCCCCATGAACATCGGTATCGACTTCGGTACGAGCTACTCCGCCGCGGCCACCTTCGTCGGCGACGACCTGACCCTGATCCACTTCGGTGACGCGAAACAGTTCCGCACCGCCGTGTTCTTTCCCGAGGTCGTGCCCGATCCGAACGACTTCCAGCTGACCCCGGAGCTGGACGCGCAAGTGGAAGCGCACATCCGCTCCGCACGCGCGCAGCAGCGCCAGTTCGCGACGGAAGCGCAGCAGCGTGGTGGCAGCTTCACGGAACGCGGCGACAACGAGCTGCGTCGCGATGCGCTGCGTACCGTGCGCCGCCAATGGATGGAGCAGCGTGCGGCGGAATCGCCGACGGCGACGGTGGAGAGCTTCCAGCACGCGCTGTTCGGCGACGAGGCGGTCGAGGCGTATCTCGAATACGGCGATGGGAACCTCATCGAATCGCCCAAGTCGATGCTCGGGTACCGGCTCGACCCCCAGGTGCGCAAGGTGATCGTGCACATCGCCACGCACATCCTCGAGCACATCCGCATGGCCGCCAGCCGGCAGCTGGGCGAAGCGGTGCGCACGGCCGTCATCGGTCGTCCGGTGCATTTCCGCAGCTCGATGGGCGAGAAGGGTTCGGAGCAGGCGGTGGAGATCCTCCGCGAAGCCGCGACCGTCGCGGGCTTCGACAGCATCTCGTTCCTGGAGGAGCCGGCCGCCGCGGCCATGCATTACCACAAGCGCCTGGCCACGCGGCAGACCGCCATCATCGTCGACATCGGCGGCGGTACCACGGACGTCGCCTTCGCCGAACTGGGTGGCGACGAGCTGCCGCGGATCATCCGCACCTGGGGCCTGGCCAAGGGCGGTACCGACCTCGACATCAACCTCAGCATGCACAGCTTCATGCCGCAGCTGGGCAACAACGTCACGCGCGTGCCCGTGCACCACTTCGTCGAGGCCGCCAGCGTGCACAACCTGCCGAAGCAGCGCGAGTTCCGCCGCCAGGACTATCGCCTCGTCGACGAGCCCTGGCAGTCGCGCCTGCGCGCGTTGCAGCAGCCCGGCGCGACGACGCGGCTGAACCAGACCGCCGAACGCAGCAAGATCCTCCTGAGCAGCCAGGAAAAGACCGACGCCGACCTCGGTTTCCTCGAGACGGATCTGGGCGTGCACATCACGCGCGGCGACATGGACGAAGCCGTCGAGCCGTTCATCCATCGCATGCAGCGCCTGCTGGCCGAGGTCCGCGAGGAATGGCCTGGCGTGCCGCAGAGCGTGTTCCTTACCGGCGGTACGTCCCGCTCGCCCATCGTGAAGGCGGCTGTACGCGAAAGCTTCCCGGACATCCCGATGGTGGAAGGCGACCCATCACTGGGCGTCGTCTCCGGCCTGGCCGTAGCCGCCGTTGAACTCTCAGCCACCCCAGCCTGACACCATCCGGGGCCCACACCTGCTGTGGGAGCCCCCTGCAACAAATGTGGGAGCCGCTTCAGCGGCGATTGTGGGAGCCGCTTCAGCGGCGATGGGTGCTAGCGGCGAGGTTGCCCGCTGCCGCGGGATCGCCGCTGAAGCGGCTCCCACACTTTCACTTTCCCACCTTCCACTTTCCCACCTTCCACTTTCCACTTTCCCACACCGTCGTTCACCGTCTTCCACTACCCGCAGCCTCGAAGCTGCGCCTGCAACTGGGCGTCCTTCGCCTCGAGTGGCGCGCGTTCGCTCTTGAACGCATTGCGGATCTGTTTCTGGTTCGCCTCGGCATCGTCGCGCAGCGCACGGCACGCCTCGGCAGGGCCTAGCTGCCGGCACTGGTCCTGCACCCAGACGTAATTGCTGGTCGCCACGGCGGCGGCATTTCCGCGGCCGCGATTGAGTTCAGGCGCGGACGCGACGGCGGCGTTGCGGCTGCCGTACACGTCGCCAAGCGGCTGGCTCACGGCGCCCAGAACCCCGAGCGGGGCCATGTAGGGCTCCGGGTTGCCGTTGCTGCTCGTATAAGGCTTGCCATCCGTCGCCCGGATGCAGCCGAACAGCACAGGCGGCGGCACCATCGGAGAAGGTGGCGGTGCCGGCGCCACGGATTCGTCGCGTGGCGGAGGTGGCCCGGGCATCGGCGCGACCTGTCCGTTGGCGGGCGCCGAGTCCTGCAGCTGGATCGTCTGCTGGCTCTGGTTCCTGGCGCAGGGTGCCTGCTGGTAGATGGTCTGGCCGCCCGCCTGGCACTTGTAGACGGTTTCCGCCTCGGCGCCACCGCCGAACATGATGGCGATGACGCCAAGCGGAACGAGCAGGCGGCACATGCTCAGAACTCGGCCACGTGGTCTTCGGACGCCAGGCCAAGGGTCATGGCGCCTTCGCCGACATTGACCATGCCGGTGATACCCATCGGGCTCTCCAAGATTTCAACACCCGCGTCGGCGCACACGCGGGTGAGTCCCTGGTAGCCGGGCAGGTTGCGCATCTCGTCGAGGTCGCCGCCATAGCTCAACGACAGCGACGGCACGAGCAAGCCGGCCTGCACCCGTTTCGTGGCGTAATCGAAAAGTACCTCGGCGCCGTGTTCGAACCCACGCACCTTGCCGACTGGGCCTGTCTCGCCGCGATGGGCGCGCAGGATCGGCTTGATGTCCAGCGCCGTGCCCAGCATCGAACTCAGGAAGCTGACGCTGCGATCGCCCTTGCTGCGGGCGCGGGAACGCAGGTAGTTAAGATCGCGCGGAAGCATGTAGCCATACGAGCAGTCCGCGATGTGTGCGGCGCGCTCGCGCACCTCGGCCGGTGACTTGCCTGCCTGGATCATCCGCACGGTCTCGGCGACCACGGGCGCGGAGCCGGCGAAGATGTTCCGCGTGTCCACCACGCGCATCAGGAAGGGGCCGGTGATGCCCGCGGCCTCGCGGATCGGGCGATAGTTCTTCAGGATCGCGAAACTGGCCTTGATCACGTTGTCGTGGATAGGGCTGCGCGTGGTCATGATGGTGAGGCAGACGACACAGTCGAACTCCTTCACCATCCGTTCGAGGAAGAGGTTCTGCACGTCTTCGACCGAACTGGGCTCCGTCTCGGCGGAATGGCTTCGGCTACCCAGCTTCTGGTCGCGGAAGCGCTGGATTTCCACCGGGTCGCGTTCGTCCTTGAATCGTTGCAGGTCGACCTTGACCGCGATGGGCATCACCGCGATGCCGTTACGCTCCAGGAAGTCTTGCGGCAGGTCGCACGCCGCATCGATCGCCACGCCGATTCGCATCGGGCATCCCCCCTTCAAGGACCTGACGGCCCCGAAGCGCCTGGAACACCCCATGCGTGCCAGTCCGCCCCGTTGGCCCGGATGCTACACTTGCATGACTGAAATGGCACTCCGCCGGCGTGGCGTCGCCGGTAACCGCGCTGTCGGCATGCAGAGGCGAAAGCCGTCGGCGCATGCGCATCCGGATTCGACATGAAAACCAAGAACGAGATCGTCTCCAACTGGCTGCCCCGCTACACGGGCACGCCCCTGGACGGATTCGGCCGCCACATCCTCCTGACCAACTTCGGCCATTACGTCGAACGGTTCGCCCTCGAGCATGGTGTGGAAGTCCGCGGCCGCGACCGGCCCATGCCCAATGCCACGGCGGACGGCATCACCCTGATCAACTTCGGCATGGGTAGCCCCAATGCCGCGACGGTGATGGACCTCCTGAGTGTCATCGAGCCGCAGGCGGTGTTGTTCCTCGGCAAGTGCGGCGGCCTGAAGAAGAAAAACGCCATCGGCGACCTGGTCCTTCCGATCGCGGCCATCCGCGGCGAGGGCACCTCGAACGACTACCTCCTGCCCGAGGTGCCGGCCTTGCCGGCCTTCCAGCTTCAGCGCGCGGTCTCGACGATGATCCGCGACCTGGGCCACGACTACTGGACGGGCACGGTCTACACGACAAACCGCCGGGTCTGGGAACACGACGACGGCTTCAAGGACTACCTGCGCCGCACCCGCAGCATGGCGATCGACATGGAGACAGCGACGATCTTCGCCGCCGGCTTCGCCAACCACATTCCCTGCGGCGCGTTGCTGCTGGTGTCCGACCAGCCGATGATCCCGGAAGGCGTGAAGACGGAGACCAGCGACGCCGCCGTGACGGCCAACTTCGTCGAACGGCACATCAAGGTGGGCGTCGAGGCATTGAAACTGGTCCGCCGCCACGGCCGCAGCGTGAAGCACCTTCGCTTCGAGGGCGAGTCCGAGTAGGTCGCGGGCGGAGCCGCGACCATCGCACGGGAAAGGAGAGCCGCCACGCGGCTCATGTGTCATGGGAGAACACGATGCGACTGAAGGACCTTCTGCTTGGCGTGCTGGTGACGGTGATATGGGGTAGCAACTTCTCGGTCATCGAGGTCGGATTGCGTGACCTCGATCCTTTCCTGCTCACGGCGTTGCGCTTCCTGATGACGGCGTTGCCCCTGGTGTTCCTTGTACGTCGTCCGGCGAACGTGCCGCTCACGGTGGTCGCCGTCTACGGCGTGCTTTTCGGCGCGGGTCTCTGGTTCGTCGTGAACCTGGCGATGTCACAAGGCATGTCGCCCGGCTTGTCGTCGCTGGTGCTGCAGTTCGCGGCCTTCTTCACCTTGCTGCTCAGCGCGTTCTTCTTCGCTGAGCGCATCCGGCTGCCGCAGATGATCGGGATGGCTCTTGCCGTCGGTGGACTCTTCCTGGTCATCGGCAACTCGGAGGGCGCCTCGACGACAAGCGGTGTTCTCCTCGTCCTGCTGGCGGCGCTTGCCTGGAGTGCGTGCAACCTTCTTGTGAAGCGCTATCGGCCGGCCGACATGCTTGCCTTCATCGTGTGGTCGAGTGCGTTCTCGGCGCCTGTGCTTTTGCTTCTCACCGGGATGGTTCGTGGAGCGGAGCCCTTTCTCGCACTGGGCCATGGCATGACGTTCGCGGCGGGGGGATCGATCCTGTTCCAGGCTTACGTGACCACGATCTTTGGCTACTTCGTCTGGAACAACCTGATGAAGACCTATCCGGCGGCGACCGTGGCTCCGTTGTCGTTGCTGGTTCCGGTGTCGGGCATCGCTACGTCGTGGCTCGTGTTCGGGGAGCGGTTTCCGGTGGGAGTGTGGATGGGGATTGTCGTGCTGTTGATGGGGGTGATCGTGTTTGTGATGGCTCCGCGCTGGGCGGTGCGGGTGCGGTCTTTGTCGTGATCCGGTGTGATTTGGCCCGCTGTCGCGGGATCGCCGCTGAAGCGGCTCCCACAAGGTTGAGGCGGCTCTCACAGGGTGAGGCAGCTCTCACGAGGGTGAGGCGGCTTACGCGCGAAAAAAAGCCGCCCGTGGGAGCGGGCGGCGATCTGGGGAGGTTTGCAAGGTCGCGCACCGGGGGGTGCGCGCCTCGTCTTCTTGTGATGTTGCGTTACAGCGTGAAGTCGTACTCGGCGGACAGCTGGACGTAGCGCGGCTGCTGGAAGCTCGTCGGGATCTTGTACGAGCTGCCCGACAGCGAGTTGCCGCTATCGTCTTCGCCCACTTCGTTGATCGTCGTCGTGTGCTGCTTGTTGAACACGTTGAAGACGTTCGCGGAGAGGGTCACGCCCTTCGCCCACTGCGGCTTGTAGGCCGCGTTCAGGTCGATGTTCCAGTAGCTCGGCGTACGGCCGACCGAACCGCGCTGCACGACCATGCCGTCGCAGTACAGGTACGCGGGCGAGCCGTAGCCACCGTTGACCGAACCGTCGATCGGGTTCAGGCCGTAGCAGTTCTCCGGACGACCGGTCTGGAAGACGCCGTTGGCGCCGACCAGCCACTCGTTGTTGATCTGCCACGCACCGTAGACCTTGAAGGTGTGCTTGCGGTCGTTGGGCAGGTAGCCGTTGGTGCCGGCCATGACTTCCGGATAGTCGAAGCCTTCCGTCGTGCCTGTGTCGGCCTGTCCGTTGCTGGAGTCGACGCCACCTTCCGAGTTGCCGCGGGTGTGCGAGAACACGTACGACGTCTTCAGGTACCAGGTGTTGTCGAAGTTACGCTCGGCGGTCAGCTGCAGCGCCATGTACGAACGCTTGTAGCTGGGCTCGCCCACATCCACGCCAGGGAGGTGGATGTTGTACAGCGTGCCCGTGGCATCGACCGGCGTACGCAGGGTCACCGAGCTGCCCGGGTTGAAGATGTAGCAACCCGGTACGTTCGTCGCGCCCGGCGTGAGGCTGGTCGTGTCGAGGTTGAGGCCATACTGCGCGTTCGCCGCCTTGGCGATCGGACGGAAGTCGCAGGAGTCGTCGATACCGGTCAGCACCTTGCGGTAGATGGCCTTGGCACCGAAGGTCCAGTCGGCCACCTGCTGCTGCGCGCCGAGGATGAACTCACGCTGCTTGAACGGCTTGAGGTCCTTGGTCGCGACCGCACCGGGGTTCGGCACGATGCCGGCTTCGCCGTTGGAGAAGATCGTGCCCGTGCGTGCCGGGAACTGCGCGGCGTAAGCGGCGGGCAACGCACCCAGCCCCAGCGGTGCGCCGGTGACGGGATCGATACCCGTGAAGCTGAAGTAGCGGTTCTGGTACAGCGAAGCGGCCGCGCCACGCAGGGCGACGTTGCCGTCGAGCGGCAGCGAGTAATCGCCGGCGCTGCCGTAGATCTTCAGCGACGAATCGCCGTGCACGTCCCACGAGAAACCGAGGCGCGGCTGCCAGCTGTGCACCTGGCTCACATAGGTCTGGCCCAGGCTGTTGGTGTTGTTGAAGCCATCGTTGCGCACGCCGATGCGCGCCACGAAGTTATCGGTGATGTGCCAGTTGTCCTGCAGGTAGTAGGACTTCTGCGTGATGCCGACCTTGGCGCCCGTGGCGAAGACGGTCTGTTCCACGACGCTGTCCGCCGGATCGAGGCCCGGTGCATGACCAAGGATCGATTCCGGAATGGACGTGTACGTGTAGAGGGCGCCACCTTCGTACGCGGTACCCGTGTCGGTCGTGAAGTGATCGCGTGCCCAGCCGGCCTTCAGTTCATGGTCGCCGATGTGGTACTCGAAATCGATGCGACCGGCGTTGCGCTTGTCTTCGCCGTCGGGCGTGTTGAGGTCGCCACTGGTGAACGAGCAATGCGGTGCGGCCAGGCCACCGGCGGCCACCGGAATGCGGTTGTCGGTGATGCGCGGGCAGCCCGGCGAGTTGATGGCGTCGAAGATGTTGCCATCGTATTCCTCGAGCGTACCGTCGGCGGTTACTGCCCGGTCGATGCGCTTGTTGACGCTCTTGCCGTACTGGGCCGAGAT
>DATNJP010000199.1:0-10017 GCA_035603855.1 Luteibacter sp.
CTGCGCGAAGCCGGTTTCGATCGTTTCCCCACGGTGACCGCGAGCGGTAGCGCCAGCCAGCAACGTCTGAGCACCGACCAGGCACTGGGTTTTCCGCGCAGCCAGCGCGGCTATGCCGCCGGGGTCGACGCGAGTTGGGAACTGGACGTGTTCGGCCGCGTGCGACGCTCGCTCGAGGCCAGCCGCGCCGACACGGCAGCCAGCGCCCACGATGTGGCGGCCTTGCAGGTCGTCGTGGTCGCCGAGACGGCGCGCACGTACATGCAGCTGCGTGGTGCGCAGGAACGCCTGCGTATCGCACGGGACAACGTGGCGCGGCAGAAAGACACCCTCGACCTCGTACAGGCGAGCCTCGACGCGGGCCGTGGCACGCCGTTCGATACCTCGCGCGCGCAAGCGCAGTACGACACGTCGCAGTCGACCATCCCGCTCCTGGAGCGGGATATCGCACTGGCCGAGCACCGCCTCGCCGTACTCACCGGACGTCCTCCGGAAGCTCTCGTGGAACGGCTCGACGCCCCTGCTCCGCTGCCTGCCGTCCCCGAGAGCATCGATCCGGGAACACCAGGCAGCCTGCTTCGTCGACGGCCCGATATCGCGGCGGCGGAATCCCGCCTGCATGCGGCCACGGCGAACGTCGGTGTCGCCACGGCGGACCTGTTTCCGACATTCAGTCTGGGCGGTGCGTTCGGTGCGCAGACGAACAAGGGCGGCAGCCTCGCTTCCGCCGCCAGCCTGACGAGTGCGGTCGTGCTCGGCATCGACTGGTCGTTCCTCGACGTGGGCCGCGTACGTGCCCGCATCGAGGCCAGTCGCGCCGACGCACGCGGCATGCTCGAGGCCTATCAAGGCGCCGTGTTGGGCGCGCTGGAAGAGACGGAGAACGCGCTCACGAGCTTCGACCGCATTCGCGAGCAGGATCGCCGCCTCGCCGATGCCGCGCGCGGGCGCGAAGAAGCCGCACGGATCGCTCGCCAGCGATACGAGGCGGGCGCCATCGGCTTGCTCGAACTGCTGGACGCCGAGCGCGACCTGCTCACCGCCCAGGATGCCCACGCGGATGCCCGCACCCGGAGCGCGACCGCCGCGGTCGCGCTGTACCAGGCCCTCGCGGGCGGGTGGCCCGCGGCGGATCCACGCATGGTGGCGCAAACCGGTTCACCGTAGCCATGCGGATGAAGCATCATAAGTGCTCCGTTTCGGTGCCTGAGGCCATGCGCCCCGCTTTTTCCATTCAACTGGATCGCAAGGCGGACACGTCCCTGGTGGAGCAGATCCGCCACGGGATCAGTGCGGCGATCGATGGCGGCGTGCTGGCGCCGGGCGCGCGCCTGCCTTCATGGCAGGTGCTCGCGGCACAACTGGGCGTGGCACGCGGAACCGTTCGCGAAGCCTATGAACGCCTGGTCGACGCGCAGATGATCGTGTCGGCCGGGTCGGCGGGCACGCATGTGGCGGCGCGGCCGACACGACGGCGGACCGATGACGCGGTCATCGATGATCCTGCCGACCAGCTGATGATGCGGCGCGATCCTGACGGACGAGCGGCGATGTTCCAGGTAGGCGTGCCGGCGCAGGATGCGTTCCCGGTCGACGTCTTCGCCCGCCTTCGTGCCCGTATGGCGCGCGAAGAAGTCGTCGCCGGCCCGGTGTACGCCGATTCGCGCGGCGACCTGGACCTGCGCCGCGAAATCGCAGCGCACCTGGCACTCTCGCGCGGTATCGAATGTTCGGTGGCACAGATCTTCATCACCTCCGGCTTCGCCGGGGCGATGGGCGTCGTCATGCATGTGCTGCGTGCCTGTGGGCAGACGGCCTGGCTGGAGGACCCCGGATTTCCCTACGCGCGCCAGGCCATGCAGCTGGCGGGTGTCACCACGGTGCCCGTGCCGGTGGATGCCGAGGGCATCGATGTCGACGCGGGGCTGCGACGTGCGCCGACGGCGACGCTGGCGATGGTCACGCCGGGCCAACAGGCCCCGCTGGGACACACGCTGTCGCTCGAGCGTCGCCTGCAGCTCATCGATTGGGCCACGCGTCGTGGAGCGTGGATCATCGAGGACGATTATCTGGGCGAGTTGCAACTCAGCGGTCGTGCCGCTCCGGCGCTGGCGTCGCTCGATACCGATGGACGGGTCATCCACATCGGTTCCTTCAGCAAGACCATCAGCCCCACGCTCCGATTGGGCTTCATCGTCGCCCCCCCGTCGCTGATACCGGTATTTACATCGGCCGCCAGCAGCCTGCTGCCCGCCCCGGGAACGGCGGTGCAGCGCGCGACCGCGGCCTTCATGGGCGAAGGCCATTACCTGCGCCACCTTCGCCGCATGAAGCGGCTCTATGCCAGTCGGCGCGATCAATTGCTGGCCGCCCTGGCGAGCCGGGGCCTCAGCGGCCACCCGGCGGGCCTTGCCGTTCTGGTCGACCTGCCTGAGCACGCCGATGACGCCGCGATCGTTCGAGCCGCGATCGCCGAGGGCATCGCGCCCAACCCGTTGTCGATATGGTTCCACTCGCCGGACCACGCCCGGCCCGGCCTCCTCCTGGGTGTCGCCACGGTCCGCGGCGAACGCCTGGACGACGCGTGCGACCGGTTGCGGCGCGCCATCGATTCGGCGAGCGACATCGTGACGGATGGTATAGCCCGAACTTAGATTCTTGGTCCTTTTTAGTGTCCTGAAAGGCGCGCAAGCTATTCCGATTGCGACTCAACCTTTCCCACTGGAGGCACCCCCCATGAGCAAGCGCATCAACTACATGAAGGCCGCTCCCGATAGCGTCAAAGGCTTCATGACGGTCCACGGCTACCTCGGCCAGACCAGCCTCGGCATCAACCTGATCAACCTGGTCTACCTGCGCGTTTCGCAAATCAACAGCTGCGCCTTCTGCATCGACATGCACTCGCAGGACCTGGTCAAGGAGGGCATCCCCTTCGAGAAGCTCATCCTGACGCCCGCCTGGCGCGAAGCCGGCGACGTGTTCACCAAGCGCGAGCAGGCCGCCCTGGCCTGGGCCGAGTCCGTCGCGAACGTCTCGGAGACCGGCGTACCCGATGAGGACTATGCCGCGGCCGTCGCCGAGTTCAATGAAAAGGAACTGTCCGACCTCACCGTCGCGATCGCCCTGATGAGCGCCTTCAACCGCCTCGGCGTGGCGTTCCGCAATGCGCCGGCGGCCGCTTCGAAGCTCATCCAGGCCGCCTGAGGCCTCGCCGGCGGACGGCCAACGCAAGACCTTACGCGTAGGCCGTCTGTCGGATAGCCAGTCCCGCAAGTTAGTACGAGGCTTTACCCCGCAAGCAGGGGACTCTGTACGAGGGGCGGGCTATGCACGACGAACCGAGCACGACGGCGCATGCGGTCTGGCCGGAGGATCCGGGTGGGTTTTCGACGCACCGGATCCATCGGCTCCACCACGACTTTCATCGTCACCCGCTTTTCCAGCTTCCCGAGCTGGCGAACCTGGCGCGCGAACTGATGCCCTTGAAGCAGTGCCGCTTCGTCCGCCCTGGCATGACCCAGGCTTCCGCGTTCCATCACGAACCCAGCCACCCCGATGGCCGCGACATCGACGAGGTGTTCGCGCGCATCGAGGAAACCGGATCGTGGATCGCGCTTTACAACGTGGAAGCCGTTCCGCGGTATGGCGCCCTGCTCCGGCAAATACTGGACGGGTTGCGCGAGCAGGTCGAGCGCGAACAGCCGGGTATCTTCCAGGTCACCGGTTTCATCTTCATCTCGGCGCCACCCTCGGTCACGCCGTTCCATATCGATCGCGAGAACAACTTCTGGCTGCAACTGCATGGCCGGAAGACCCTTAGCGTGTGGGACCCCACCGACCGCGAAGCCGTCACGGCGGGACACGTGGAAGACTTCATCGTCAGCCACACGCTGCGCGAGGTTCGGTTGAAGGACTCGTCGCGCCCGAACAGCCATGACTTCGACAGCGGTCCGGGGGATGGCGTGTACTTCCCCACCACTTCGCCCCACATGACCCGTTGCACCACGGACTGGGTCAAGCCCGGCGATGGTGTCTCCGTCTCGATCGGCGTCACGTTCTACACCCGGCACACCGTGCGCACCGCACGCGTGCACCAGTTCAACCGCATCTGTCGCAAGTACCTCCATCTGGCACCCACCTACCCCGGCGTCTCGCCGGCACTCGACCGGGCGAAGGCCCCGTTCGGCCTCGCGGCGGCGGTGAGCAGGCACTGGGCCCTGCGGGCCCTCAACGCATGGCACGGCATCCGGAAGCTGCAACGGCCCGAGGATGGATGGTGGGGCGAGAAAGCGCCGCCAGGGTCGTATTGAGGGCCGTCAGCGCCTGAAGCACCCCGTCACGTGGTCGTCGACGATGCCCACCGCCTGCATCCAGGCGTAGGTGATCGTCGGCCCGACGAACTTGAAGCCGCGCTTCTTCAGGTCCTTGGAGATGGTGACCGAGAGTGGCGTCTGCGTGTGTATCGTGCGGCCGTCGCCGCGGATCACCTTGCCGCCGGTGAACGACCAGCAGTAACGGTCGAAGTCCTCGCCGGCCGCGCGCATGGCTTCATAGATGCGGGCACCGTTGATGGTGGCTTCGATCTTCGCGCGCGAGCGGATGATGCCCGGGTCGTCGAGCAGGCGCAGGATGTCCTTCTCGCCGAACTTCGCCACCTTCGCCGGCTCGAATCCCTTGAAGGCCTTGCGGAAGGTCTCCCGCTTGCGAAGGATCGTGATCCACGACAGCCCAGCCTGGAACCCTTCGAGCATCAGCTGTTCCCACAGCATGCGCGAGTCGTGCAGCGGCACGCCCCATTCGGTGTCGTGGTACTCGAGGTAAAGCGGGTCGCTGCCGGCCCATCCACAGCGCTTGGGTTCTTTGCTCACGCGTCCATCCTCAGGCGTTCGCCGCCAGGCTCAATTCGATCGCGAGACGATACCGGAGCAGAGGGTCAACCGGCGAGCCGCGCCGCCATTCGCTGCAATGCACGAGCGAAAATCGCTTCATCGTCCAGGGCCCGGGACAGCACGATGGCTCCCTGGATACCGATCACGGCTTCTTCCGCGAGCGCGTGCGCACGTTCGCTGTCGTACCCCTTGCGGCACAGGGCATCGGCCAGCGCCTCGATCCAGCGCCAGAAATAATCGGCCACGACGCCCGCGAACCGATCGCGGGTTTCGTCCAGAGCGAACGCACCCACCAGGCATACGCGACGCCCGGAAAGGAAGTACGTGTTCACCGCGATCCACATGCCGTCGATCGCCTCGCGTGGCGGCAGCTCGCGCAAGGGCACGAAGATGTGGCGGTCGAACCACTCGTCCACCTCGGCAAGGACCGCCGACGCCATCTCCTCCTTCCCGCCCGGGAAGAAGTGATAAAGGCTGCCCTTGCCGAGCCCCGTGCGCTCGGTGATCCGGCTCATGCTCGCGCCGTCGTAACCGAGATCCCTGAACGCCTCGGCGATCAGGGGAATCACGTCAGCCCGTTCGGAGACGGTGCGTGCCATCAGAGGCCGAGGTCTGAAAGACCCGGGTGGTCGTCGGGACGACGGCCGAGCGGCCAGTGGAACTTGCGCTCGCTTTCCTTGATGGGCAGGTCGTTGATGCAGGCGTAGCGATGGTGCATCTCGCCCTTTTCGTCGAACTCCCAGTTCTCGTTGCCGTACGAACGGAACCAGTTGCCGCTGTCGTCATGCCATTCGTAGGCGAAGCGCACGGCGATGCGGTCGCCCGTGAAGGCCCAGAGTTCCTTGATCAGGCGGTATTCCTGCTCCTTCGCCCACTTGCGGGTCAGGAACGCGACGATTTCCTCACGGCCATTGGCGAACTCGGCGCGATTGCGCCATTTGCTGTCCGGCGAATACGCAAGCGACACCTTCTCGGGGTTCCGGCTGTTCCAGCCATCCTCGGCGAGGCGGACTTTCTGCGTGGCGGTTTCCTTCGTGAACGGTGGAACGGGGGCAGCCATGACGCGACTCCTTGGACTGAGGAGGCCTCAGTGTACCGATCGGTACAGATGGGCGTCTTGTAGCATCTTGTCGCAGCGTTAGCCCCTGTGGCTACGGACAAGACTTCGGGCCGCGTGCCGCGCATCCTCCTTCCACCCCCTCGAAGGAGTTCGCATGAAAACGTCGAAGATGATCGCCGCCTGCCTCTGCGCGATGGCAGGCTGCTTGGCCGCTACCGCGGCACTGGCGCAGCAATCGGGCGTGCATCGCACGGACCTTCAGCGGCACGACATCAGCGTGCCCGGATGGGAGGCCATCCAGGTACGCGTCGATTTCGACCCCGGCAAGACGGCGCCCAACCACAAGCACCCCGGTGAGGAAATCATCTACGTGCTCGAGGGCACGATCGTCTATCAACTCGAAGGCAAACCGCCCGTGACGCTCAAGCGTGGCGACGTGCTCTTCGTTCCCGCCGGCGTCATCCACAGCGCGACCAACGCCGGCAAGGACAACGCCGCGGAACTAGCAACCTACGTAGTAGAAAAAAACAAACCACTAGTAATCCCACAATAAAAAGCCACCGTGGAACCACTCCAGCGGCAAAGCTCAATGTGGGAACCACTCCAGCACCGAAGCTTTCTGTGGGAACCACTCCAGCACCAATGCTCGATGTGGGAGCCATTCCAGCACCCAAGCTCTGTGTGGGAGCCGCTTCAGCGGCGATGCTCTATGTGGGAGCCGCTTCAGCGGCGATTGTCACTCGCCCAAACCAACACTCACCAATAAGCCCCATTATCATCACGCACCCACGTAGGCATCGACCCAACCGGCCCATCGACACCAAACAAATGACGATGCTTCGACGGCTGCGACCGCAGATACTGTTTCGGCGCAAGCACCGTAGCACCCAGTTCCGCCGCAGCACGCCACGGCCAACGCGGATCGAAGAGCACCGCACGAGCCAACGCGATCATGTCCGCATCGCCCGTCGCAACGATCGACTCGGCCTGCACGGCATCCGTGATGAGGCCCACGGCCACCACCGGCACATTCACCGCCTGCTTCACGCCACGGGCAAACGGCACCTGGTAGCTCGGCCCCACCGGGATGCGCTGCCCCGCATCGAGGCCGCCCGTGGACACATGGATCACGTCGCAACCGTGCGCTTCCAGCGCCTTCGCGAACTCGATGGTCTGTTCCAGGTCCCAACCGCCTTCGACCCAGTCGGTGGCGGACAGACGCATGGTCACCGCGCGATCCGCCGGGAATGCCGCACGCACTGCATCGAACACCTCGAGCGGGAAGCGCATGCGGTTCTCGAGCGAGCCGCCGTACTCATCGGTGCGCTGGTTCGACAACGGCGACAGGAACTGATGCAGAAGATACCCGTGCGCGCCGTGAAGCTGGATGAAGTCGAGGCCGAGTCGCGCGGCGCGAACGGCTGCCTCCGCAAAAGCGTCGCGGATACGGCGAAGCCCCGCGTGGTCGAGCGCGATCGGCGCGTTATCACCCGCGTTGAACGGCACGGCGGAAGGCGCCACCGTCTGCCAGCCATGCTCATGATCGGGCGCCAGCTGGTGACCACCCGCCCACGGCACCTCGGTCGATGCCTTGCGCCCCGCATGGTTGAGCTGGATGCCCACCACGATGTCCGACCAGCGGCGCACGCTTTCGAGAGTGCGGCGCATGGCCTCCTCGGTCGCGTCGTCGTACAGGCCGACGTCACCCCACGTGATACGACCTTCGGGAACGACCGCCGTCGCCTCGATGGTCATCAGGGCCGCGCCCGACATCGCGAGCTGGCCCAGGTGGATCTGGTGCCAGTCGTTCATCAGCCCGTTCTCGGCCGAATACTGGCACATGGGCGCGATCACGATCCGGTTGGACAGTTCGAGATTGCGTATCTGGATCGGTTTGAACAGCGCCGGTTGCGCCATGATGGAAACTCCTGAAGGAATAAGTGTTTTATAGACGGCCAAGCGTTGCACATGGTGCCGCGCCTGTAATTGGCAAGACGTCCGCTCGCGAATCAGCGATCGATCGGCAACGGGGCGTTTGGCGACACAAGATCCTGCGAACGCATCTCGCGCCAGAACTCCGCCGGAATGGTGGCGTGGAGCGCGGCGTGATCCTCGGCGATACGCTCCGGCTTGCTGGCACCGGGAATCACCGCGGCCACGGCGGGATGCGCCAGCACGAATTGCAGCGCGGCGGCCTTGATGGGCACACCGTGCCGGGCAGCCACTTCCTTGATGCGATTCACCTTCGCGACGATGGCAGGCGACGCTTCCTGGTACTCGAAGTGCGTGCCGCCGGCGAGGATGCCCGAGCTGTACGGACCGCCCACGACGATGTCCACGCCTCGCGCGGCCGCCAACGGCATCACACGCTGTAGCGCATGGTCATGATCGAGCAGCGAATAACGACCGGCCAGCAACATGCCATCCGGCCGCGCATCGGACAGGCCGAGCGTCAGCTCGATGGGCTCGGTCTTGTTGACACCCAGGCCCCAGCCCTTGATCACGCCTTCGTCGCGCAGGCGGTCCAGCGCACGGAAAGCACCCTTGCGTGCCGTGTCGAACATGCCCAACCAGCCGTCGCCGTGGAAATCCTGCGCGATGTCGTGCACCCATACGAAGTCGATGTGGCCGACGTTCATGCGCTTCAGGCTGTCTTCGATGGATTGGACCGTGCCCTTCTCCGAGTAGTCATAGACGACCTTGTTCGGACGGCCAAACTCGAACAGACCGCCTTTCTCGCCGAAATCGCGCGCGCCGGTTTCCACTTCATCGAGGATGAGGCGGCCGACCTTCGTGCTCAGGACGTACTCGTCGCGCTTGTGCTTTTCGAGTGCCTTGCCGATGCGGATCTCGGAAAGTCCGGCGCCGTAGAACGGTGCCGTGTCGAAGTAGCGCGTTCCCGCCTGCCAGGCGGCCTCGACGGTGCCGAGCGCCTCCTCGTCGGGGATGTTGCGGAACATGTTGCCGAGCGGCGCGGCGCCAAAGCCCAGGGGGCCGTTCGGGAGGTACTGACGAATGCTCATGGGATTCTCCTTACCCGTGCTTGCGGGCTTGGCGACTAATATGAAACGCGGCCGTTGTTGCCACAAGATCGTCAGTGGTATAGACACTCGTTCTTTCAATTCACTAATCGGGTGACCCATGGACAATCGGGCCGGCGAAATGGAAGCCTTCATGCGTGTCGTGCAGATGGGCAGCTTCGCAGCGGCGGCGCGAAGCTTCGGCCTGTCGCCCTCGGCCATCAGCAAGCTGGTCGCCCGGCTCGAAAGTCGCCTCGGGACGCGCCTGATCGTCCGCACCACGCGCACGTTGCAGCTGACGCCCGAAGGCGAGACGTACTACGCCCGGGCGCTACGCGTGCTCGCGGACATCGACGAAACCGAGCGGCTGGTCGCCCACGGTGGCGCCGCGACGCCTTCGGGCAAGCTGCGCGTCACGGCGTCCGTCTCGTTCGGCGTCCGCAAGATCGTGCCCCTGATTCCCGAGTTCCTGGCGGCGAACCCCCGGGTGCAGCTCGATCTTTCATTGAACGACAGCATCGTGGACCTCGTCGAAGACCGCTCGGACGTGGCCATCCGCGTGGGCGTCCTCCGCGATTCCGGCCTCAAGGCGAGGAAGATCAGCGAGGCCCGCTTCATCGCCTTCGCGTCACCCGCATATGTCGCGCAATACGGTATGCCCGAGACGCCCGACGACCTCCCACGGCACAACTGCCTCACCTTCAACCTTGGCCGGACATTCAACGAATGGCCCTTCCTCGATGCCGCGACGGGCGCTCCCAAGCCGTTTCCGGTGGCCGGAAATCTCACCGTCAACAACGGCGAGACGATGCGGCGCATGGCGCTGGAAGGACTGGGCATCGGTCGCCTGTCGACGTATCACGTCGATCGGGACATCGACGAAGGCCGCCTCGTCCCCGTCCTGGAATCGTTCAATACCGGCGATCTTCAGGTAGTCCACGCCGTCTTCGTGGGCCACGAGCACCTGGCCACGCGCGTGCGCGCCTTCGTGGACTTCGTGGCGGAACGGGTCCCCAGGAGCGAGACGTGGCGCCCCAAAACACGAGCC
>DATNJP010000200.1:0-3799 GCA_035603855.1 Luteibacter sp.
ACCGCGCTCAAGAACGTCACCATCAACGAGCCGTTCTTCCAGGGTCACTTCCCTGGCCACCCGGTCATGCCGGGTGTATTGATCATCGAGGCCATGGCGCAGACCGCCGGCCTGCTCACCCAGATCACCAGCCAGATCGACGGCAACGCGGGCAGCCCGCTGTTCTACCTGGTCAAGGTGGACAACGCGCGCTTCTCCGCCGTGGTGGCCCCTGGCGACCAGCTGCGCCTGGAAGTCTCGCTCAAGCGCCTGATCCGCAGCATGGGCCTGTTCGAGGCCAGGGCCCTGGTGGATGGCAAGGTCGTCGCCTGCTGCGATCTCATGTGCGCGGCGAGGAACGACAAATGATCCATGCCACCGCGCAGATCGATCCGTCCGCGCGCATCGCGGACAACGTCAGCATCGGTGCGTACAGCATTATCGGCGCCGACGTGGTCATCGGCGAGGGCACGACCGTCGGTCCACACGTGGTGATCGAAGGTCCGACTGTCATTGGCCGCGACAACCGTATCTCGCAGTTCGCCTCCATTGGCGGTCCGCCGCAGGACAAGAAATGGCAGGGCGAGCGCACCGAAGTCGTCATCGGCGATCGCAATCTCATCCGCGAGTTCGTCACGATCAACCGTGGCACCGGTGACGGCGGCGGTATCACCCGTATCGGCAACGACAACTGGCTGCTGGCCTACGTGCATATCGCGCACGACTGCCAGGTGGGCAACCATGTCGTGTTCTCCAACTACTCGGCGCTCGCCGGGCATGCGGAGATCGGCGACTGGACGATCCTCTCCGGTTACTCGGGCGTGCACCAGTTCTGCAAGGTGGGCGCGCATGCGTTCATCGGCATGGGCTGCCTGGTGGGCTCCGACGTACCGCCGTTCGTGATGATGGCGAACGAAACGCGAGGCCGTCCGCGCGGCATCAACAGTGAAGGCCTCAAGCGCCGTGGTTTCGACACCGCGCGCATCGCGGCCATCAAGCGCGCGTACCGCACGCTCTACATGGCGGGCCTTCCGCTGGCCGAGGCACGCGAGCAGTTGCTGGCCCAGGCCGAGACCAGCGAAGACGTGCGCCAGATGCTCGAGTTCATCGACCGCAGCGAGCGCTCGCTCGCCCGGTAACAATCGTCGGCGCCCCGTGGCGCCGGCGTTTCGCAAGGCCGCCGACACCGGCTGCGGGAGCCCCATCACCATGCAGCAGACCACCATCCCGAGCGACACCCCGCTGATCGCCCTGATCGCGGGCGAGGATTCCGGCGACCAGCTTGGCGCCGATCTCATCGACGCGCTGCGCGCCCGCTTTCCCGGCGCGCGTTTTGCCGGCATTGGCGGTCCGCGCATGCTCGCGCGCGGGTTCGACTCCTGGTACGACATCCGCGAACTCTCGGTCATGGGCTTCGCTGAAGTCGTGAAGCACCTGCCGCGCCTTCTCCGGTTACGCAAGGCGCTACTCGCGAAGCTCTTCGCCGAGAAGCCGGCGCTCACCATCGGCATCGACGCACCTGACTTCAACCTGGCCGTCGAGCGCAAGCTCAAGGCCGCTGGCCTGACCACGGTCCATTACGTCAGCCCCTCCGTCTGGGCCTGGCGCGAGAAGCGCGCGGAAAAGATCGGCCACTCGGCGGAGCGCGTGCTTTGTCTGTTCCCGATGGAGCCGCCGATCTATGCGAAGCATGGCGTGGACGCGCGTTTCGTCGGCCACCCCCTCGCCGACCGCTTCCCCATGGTGTCGCATCGCGAAGGCGCGCGGGACACGCTAGGCCTGCCCCATGACGCGCCTGTACTCGCAGTGCTGCCAGGCAGCCGGCCCAGTGAGATCGAGCGAGTCGGCGCCATCTTCATCGACGCCGCGAAACGGATCGCGACGGCGATGCCCAACCTGCGCATCGTGGTGCCCGCCGCGAACGAGCGCGTCCATGCACGCCTCACCGCGCTGCTGAAGGATTTCCCCGGCACGCCACCACTGCTGACCGACGGTCACGCCCACGAAGCGATGCTCGCGGCCGACGCCGTGCTGCTCGCCTCGGGCACCGCCACGCTGGAAGCCATGCTGGCCAAGCGCCCCATGGTGGTGGGCTACCGCGTCTCGCCCACCAGCTACCGCATCGCAAAAATCATGCGCATGCTGAAAACCGATGTCTACAGCCTGCCCAACATCCTGGCGCGGGCCTGCGGTCTTGGCCGCGCGCGGCTCGTTCCCGAGTTCATGCAGGACGACTGCACGGCGGAAAACCTTGCACGGGCAACGCTCGAGCTCCTCGGCGACAGCGAGCGCCGTGGCGCCATCGTGGCCGCCTTCGAATACCTCCATCAGGAATTGCGGGGTGGCCTTGAAGGCCGGGCCGCGGACCATGCCGCCGACGCTGTCGCCGATCTCCTGGCGACGCAGGGATTGCCCCCTGCGGCACCCCAGCACTAGGCTTCCCGCATGCCACGGAAACGCAACGTCAGCTCCCAGCTCGCCCGCGACCTGATCGTCGCCGGCGTGGACGAGGCCGGCCGCGGGCCGCTCGCCGGACCGGTAGTGGTGGCTGCGGTGATCCTCGACCCGGCGCGGCCCATTCGTGGCCTCAACGATTCCAAGCAGCTCACGGAAGACGTGCGCGAGAAGCTCTTCGGTCGCATCGTCGAGCGCGCCCTCGCCCATTGCGTGATCTTCGTCGAGCGCGACGAGATCGACCGGATCAACATTTTCCAGGCGACCATGGTCGGCATGACCCGCTCCCTCATGGGCCTGTCGCTCACGCCGCACCTGGCGCTGGTGGACGGCAACCGCCTTCCCCGCACCCTGCCCTGCGAAGGCCGCGCCGTCATTGGCGGCGACGCCACGGAGCCGGCCATCAGTGCCGCCTCGATCCTCGCCAAGGTCAGCCGCGACCGGCACATGCACGGCCTGGACACGGTCTTCCCGGGCTATGGGTTCGCCAGGCACAAGGGCTACGCCGTGCCCGAGCATCTGGACGCCCTCGAGCGCCTGGGCCCGTGCGAAGCCCACCGGCGCAGCTTCGCGCCGGTAAAACGTTGGTTCGAGCCCGAGATCGAGCCCATGGCGGACCTCTTCGCCCCGGCCATGTGACCGCCCCCGAATGGGGGATTGTCACGAACCCCTAAAGTCAGGCTGGAAACTGCCGATACGAGGGCTAACGCCCTCTCCCGAGGGTGTGCACCTATCCCCTATCGACAGGTACCACCCATGAAGAAGATCGCTATCGCCGCCGCGCTGTTCCTCGCCGCCCCGCTGTCCGCCCACGCCGCTTGCGCGGCCAAGGACTTCGCCATCGACGGATTCGCCGTCAAGGTCCAGCAGGGCTCGGGCCAGCCGCGTTTCAGCATGAAGGGCAACCTCGTGAACAAGTGCGGCGAAGCCGCCGCCGCGCAGATCCGCATCGACGCCAAGGACGCCACCGGCAAGGTCGTCGCCAGCAAGCAGGGCTGGCCCGCCGGCACCTCGAACATCGAGCCGGGCAAGAGTGTCGACTTCGACCTCGGTCGCCTGTTCCGCTATACGCCGGACATGCAGGACTACACGGTGGTCGTGTCGGACGTGAAGGCCTGGTAAGCATCATGAAGGCGTCGTCCTGGTGACGACGCCTTTACTTTCAGGGCCGACGGAGATGCCCGGTCGCCCGATGATGCACTTCCTGCAGCCGGTGCCACGAAGTCGGCCACCCGTTGCCACGCTCCGTATAAACTTGAACTGTTGAACCTATCAATGACGTGCAGTTGTAGCACGCGACGAAGTCAGTCGGCTCAGTGATGTTCTTGTCCAGCTTCTGCGTGTAGATCGTGTACTCGCCGGGTAG
>DATNJP010000201.1:0-3986 GCA_035603855.1 Luteibacter sp.
CATCAGCTCAGTGCCCGTGCCAGCGACGCACGGGAAAGGTTCGGGACACTTACATTCCCCGTGGCGTCCGAATCGACGCCGCCAAGCCCCTTGACCACGTTGTCGGCCTGCACGATGACCGCCACGACCAGGATGATGAAGATCATCGTGCGCATGAAGCCACTTATCTCGCCGCCGAAGATGAGCATCGCACCACATGCCACGATACCCACGAGGGAGATGGCGAATGGCACGGGTCCTTGCAGGGACGCCTGAAAAGCCTTCAGCCCCTGGTTGTATGGCAACTGAAGGTCCTGTGCGAAGACATCTGCCGAGAAGAGGAGCAAGGCAAGCATTGATAATGTCGATACGACCAGGGAATAGCGGCTTCGCGGCCGTGGGTTCGTTGCGTTCTTCATCTTGGGATTCCTCAGGGACGTCAAAGATTGCGCAGCACGTAACGCCCATCCTCGTAGCCGTCGACGGCTACGATTTCCTGGACGCGACGGCCACTCGGGGTGCGCGAGATGTGCACGAGAAGGTGAACGGATTCACCGATAAGCGGATCGATCGGACGCGGCGCATCGCGGTGCATGCTGATCAGCATCGCCAGGCGCGATAGGCCCGCACGCGCGTCGTTGGCGTGGAGCGTGGCGGCGCCGCCTTCATGGCCCGTGTTCCAGGCCATCAGCAAGTCGAGCGCCTCGGGACCACGAACCTCGCCCACGAGGATGCGGTCCGGGCGCATGCGCAGCGAGGTGCGCAACAACTGGGTCATGCTGACGTCGAAGGACGTCCGGTACTGCACGAAGTTCTCGGCGGAACACTGGATCTCACCGGTGTCCTCGATGATGAAAACGCGTTCGTCGGCGTTCTCGTCGACCATTTCGCGAATGATCGCGTTGATCAGCGTGGTCTTGCCCGAGCCGGTGCCGCCGATAACGAGGATGTTGCGATGCCGCCGGATGGCGTCGACAAGCACGTTCCGTTGCTGTGCGCTCATGGTCCCACTGGCGACATAGTCGGCGAGGCTGAAGATCGACACGGCCTTCTTTCGCAGCGCGAACGTCGGCGCACTGACGATGGGCGGTAGCTGGGCGGCGAAGCGCGAACCGTCGAGGGGAAACTCTGACTCGAGCACGGGATTGGCGCGGGTGATTTCCTTGCCGTAATAGCCGGCTGTCGTCTTGATGACGGCTTCCGACTGGCTTGGTCGCATCGAGCCGATGCAGCGCATGCCTTCGCCCAGCCGCTCCTGCCAGAGCCGGCTGTCCGCGTTCAGCATGATTTCGACCGTCGTGGGGTCGTTGAAGGCGTTCATGAAGGTTTCGCCGAGATCGCGCAAGAGTTTCTCGCGAGCGCGCTCCTTCACCACGGTGGTGGGGCCACCGGCTTGTCCCAGTTCCATTATCGATTCGATTCGTCGGACACCCGCTCAACCTTCATGGTCGAAGCAGGCGCTTCTTGCCAACGGGCGCCTCCGCGTCCCGCAATCGTCTGGTGTGCTTCAGGCCGCCTTTTTCATTGCCGGGCTGGTGCCCGCCTGCGTGCAGGACGCGCGGAGCGCGCGGTGCAATCCGTGGGTTTCGAGGCCGTCCAGCGTTTCGGGCACGGCGACGCGGCAACTTCCGCCTTCGCCATCGCTCCAGCTGACCGTCAGTTGCGCACCGGAAAGCGCGCCGCGCACGAAGATCTTGCTGCCCTGCCCGACCACGCCCACCGCCTGCCCCGCCGCGTCGAAGACCGACGCGCCGAACGGAAGCGGCTCACCGTCGGGGCGCGTGGCGTGGATGAGCAGCGCCTGCGCGACCGACGTGCGGTAATCGAGGCGGGCGAATGCGCCGGCACGCGGCGCCACGGTCTCACTGGTGCTTTCGAGCTGCACGTCGTGCGACGCGCCACGGGGGTCGATCGAGATCGTGTTGAGCTGGTACGGTTGGAGACTGCGGACGACGGCGTTGCCCCGGCGGTCGAGGCGCACGCCGCCCTGGCTCTCGATCCGTGCGCCAGCCGCGCCTGGCGCATGGATGATGGCGTTCGTCTCGCCCAGTTCCTGCGCGAGCGTGACCCCGTCACGGTGCGCGACGATGGCTCCGGTCGTGCCCAGGGAGTATTGCGTCCCACCGTCGCTGTCGCGACTGACGGCGGCGCGATAGGTGCCCGCATACGTACGGTACGCCATGCTGGCATTGCCGCTGCTCGACGCACCGCGCGACGGCGACTCCGAGCGGCCGGCACCCAGCGTATAGGTCAGGTCGTCATTCCCGGCCAGTCGCCCGTTAAGTCGGGTCTGCAGGCTCGCGTCGTCGCCGCCGGCGCGATTGTACGAGGCCCCGAACGTGGGTGACGAGGGCGCAGTGCCCAGCGGGACCGAGACCGATACGAAGACGGTGGTATCCGTCGTCCCGCTTCGGGGGCGTTGCGAACCCGTGGTGAAGACATTCCCTATGCGGGAACGCTGCACGGACAGGTTGAACGCGAACGAGCGCCAGCTGCTGCCGTAGGCGAGCGTGTAGTCGACACTGCGCGCCTTGCTGCCCCAGTAGTCGACCAGCGAGCCGGTGAGCGTCACCTGGCCACGGCCTATCGATTGGCCGACGTTGGCGTCGAAGCGGCTGCGCTCGCCACCGACAACCTCGCCTGCCGTCCCGCGCCGCAACCGGCTACGCAGCCGCGACGCATCCGTGACGCCAAGGTAATCCCGCGTGGAGAACCGCTGCGCCGCGAGCCCGAAGTTCGTACCCGTCGCCGTGATCGAACGCGAGTAGCGAAGCCGCGTGCTGAACCCGCGACGTATGCCGTCGCGACGGAACGCGGCGCGCGACCCGGTGACATCGAGCGCGACGGCGCCGAAGGGAAGATTGATGGCGGCGCCCAACAGGGTGGCGACATAGCTGTTGGATGCCGTGACACCCGCATATAACGTGCTGTTGGCGGTAACGCCGTGCTGCACCGTGCCCTGGAAGATGAACGGTGTATCGGGCACGCGCGATTCGTCGACCTGCCCGGCCCACAAGGCGAAGCGTGTCGTCCCTTCCCTGAGCATCTGCGGCACGGCCGTGTAAGGCATCAGGATGGTCTTGGTGCGACCGTCCGCCTCGGTGATCGTGACTTCCAGGTCGCTGCCGTAGCCCGTCGGGTACAGGTCGTCGATCTGGAAGGCACCTGGCGCCACCGTGGTGCTGTGGATCACGTAGCCATTCTGGCGGACGGTCACCTGGGCGTTGCTTTCCGCCACGCCGCGAACCACCGGCGCGTATCCGCGCTGCGAGGTGGGCAGCATGCGCTGGTCACTGACGATGCCGACACCGCGTACCCGCACGCTATCCAGGATGTCCCCGCCGGTATAGGCCTCACCGATCGTCAACTGCGCACGGGCGTCGGTGAGATCGTGCTGGGCGTAGACCTGGGTGTTCTGCCAGTGACTGGCGCCGTCGCGCAATGACAGGGACCCTGCCTGGCGCAGTCGCCAGCCACCGAGGTTGGCACCCGCGTTCAGGCTCGCGTAGCTTTCCGTCGAGCGCCGGCCATCGCGCCTTACCTGGAAGGTGTTCGCGTTGTAATTGAGCATGGCCGCGTCTTCACCCTCGTCCCAGAACTCGGGGCTGACATAGCCGCGTGCATGCGAGCGCAGGTACGCCTGCGGAAGCGTGATGCGCAACACCTGGTCACCGTCGTCGAAATCCAGGGTCGCGCCCGGCACGAAGCGTTCAAGGTGGCCACAGAAGGCGGCTTCGCCCATCGGGCGGATCGAAGCGTCTTTCGCGGTGCGTTCCTCGAGCTTCGCCATGTCGAGGCCGAAACGCATGAGCATGGCGCGGTCGAAACACGGCTGCGCGCTCTCGCTATCGGCCACCTGGCGGAAGACGACTTCCCGTGTACCGGGAATGGGCTCGCCGTTCACCAGTACGTCCGGGCGATAGATGCCGGCCAGCGTGACGTTTCCGCGTTCGAAGCGCGAAAGGTCGACCGCACCGCTGGACGAATGGATGAAGTCGGCATTGAAG
>DATNJP010000202.1:0-7484 GCA_035603855.1 Luteibacter sp.
TTCCAGCGATTGCGATACGTATCGACCGGCGTGGCGTCGTTGCTCGCGTAGCCGGCATTGAAGACGATGAAGACGCTGCCCGACGGCTGCGTGTCGATGGCCCGGGTCACCGCGGGACTCACGCCAAGGCCTTCTCCCTGGCCCAGGAAGACGTGCGCGCCCAGGAGGGGTACCGGCGCATCCATAGCGCTCACGAGTGGCGTGACCGAGGACAGGAGGGCGGCGCAAGCGAAGCGGTAACCATGGCGGAACATGTCGAATCTCCAAAAGTTGTACTTGTCAGCGTGACGGGCGTGAGCCACCCTTCACGGAGCGGACCGTTGGCCTGACGATACGTCACGCCCGCCGCACAAGGGGATTTTTCAGGGTGGCGGACGAAACCGACTTTCTCGACCTCTATCGCAAGTTGCGCCTTGAGCCCGGCTGTTCGCTGGACGACTTCAAGCAGGCGTACCGGCGACACGTGGCCATGTGGCATCCGGATCGTCGCCGAGGTTCGCGCGCGGATGCACTGGCTGCCGCGCGTCTGCAGCGCCTCACGGCGCAATACGGTGCGGCGATGGACTTCCATCGCCGGCATGGACGTCTTCCCGGTGCGCCGTATGTCGCGCGTCAACCTGACATCCCGGCTGAAACATTCCCGGCGGAAGTGGACATTGTCGATGTGCCCCTGGCCGAGCCCGTGGCGGCTTCGGCGTCCACGCCACCACTCGCACCGGCACCGCCGTCCACGCGCGGACTGTCGACGCGCTGGTGGCTTCTGATCATCGTGGGTTGCATCGGTGCCACCGTGTGGTCGATGTGGCCGGCGAGTGAGGAATTCGAGGGTGAATCCTATCCGGCCGCCACCGCGCCGATGCATCTCGGCGAAGACGCTCCGCAGGAGACGCTCAGCCTCGGCATGACGCCAGAGGAAGTGCTTGCCATCGAAGGCGAACCGACGCACAAGGGAGAGGATCGTTGGGAGTATGGCCCGTCGTGGGTCCGCTTCGAGCAGGGCGCTGTCGCCGACTGGTACAGCTCGCCCTTGCGCAGCCTGCGCGTGAGTTCGTCGAAGCCACGCCCCTGACGCGCCCGCGCGTGACGCGATCGCCACGATCAGCGCGCGCCCCGTCCGAACAACACGACCTCCACCGTCTCGATGAGGATCACCACGTCGAGGAAGAGGTTGTGGTTCTTCACATAGAAGAGGTCGTACTTCAGCTTCTCGGCCGCGTCTTCTTCCGAGGCGCCGTACGGGTAGCTCAGCTGCGCCCATCCGGCCAGGCCCGGCTTGATGCTGTGGCGCAGGCTGTAGAAGCGGATCTTGCTTTGCAGGTCGGAGACGAACTGCGGGCGTTCCGGCCGGGGGCCGACGATGCTCATGTCACCGCGGATCACGTTCCACAACTGCGGCAGTTCATCGAAACGGAGCTTGCGGCAGATGCGCCCCACGCGCGTGACGCGATCGTCGTTGCTGGATGCCCAGCGCGCGATGCCGTCCATTTCCGCGTCCGTGCGCATGCTGCGGAACTTGTAGAGCCAGAACGTGCGGCCGTGCTCGCCGACGCGCTCCTGACGATAAAAGATGGGTTGCCCGCGCCCGGATTCCAGGCGGATGGCCAGCGCCACACCCAGCATGATCGGCCAGCAGAGCAGGGCGATCAGGCACGATGCGGCCAGGTCGAAACCGCGCTTGGCGAACAGGGCGAGCGGCGTCGCGTTGAAGCCGCCGGAGAAGACGAGCCACGATGGATCCAGCATGGTCAGCTGCACACGACCCGCCTCGCGCTCCACGAAAGTGGTGAGGTCGGTGATCTGCACGCCGAGCTGGCGGCAGGCCAGCAGGTCGTCCATCGGCAGGCTGCCGCGACGGTCGTCGACGCCGACGACGATCTCGTGCAGCTTTTCCCGGCGCGCCAGCTCGGCGAGCGAGCCAGTCGGTTCGATCAGCAGCGGCTCGGGCACGGCCACCGTTTCGTTCGCACCGCGCACATAGCCCAGCAGGCAGAAGCCACGGCGATCGGAACGGCGGCGCATGCGGTTGTGGATCTGCGCCGCACGTTGCCCCGCGCCAAGCACGAGGACCCGCCGTTTCAGCGATTCCATCTCGACCAGGCGCATGAACAGCGCACGGAAGCCCGCCGTGGCGATGAAGGCAATGGCCAGGGCCATGGCAAGCACGCCACGGCCGACGTAGGCCTGCGGGATGATGTAGTAGCCGACGACCAGGGCAAGGCCGCCGATGATGAAGGCGATGGCATGGCGCGCCAGCTGTCCGCGCCAGCTCATGCGCAGTGTCGCGCGGTACTCGCCCAGCGCCGCCATGCACAGGAAGATGACCACAGCGAACATGACCGCGCGAGCCGTCAGCGATTGCGTGGATGCCGCCAGGTCCTCGGGTGAGGGTGCGAAGCGTATCCATGTCGCCACGTTGAGCGACGCGGCAAGCAACAGAAGTTCGCAGGTACCCAACAATGTGAGCCAGCGAACGATCGGCTGTCTGAACAGACGGATCATCGGGTGTTCCCCTCGATGCACGCATCCTGTGCGTGCTGGTACGCAGAGGCTATGGAGTGGCCGACCCCCTGTCGATTGCACTTCCGGTCGGCGCATGGCTAGGCCGAATGGTGGTGTATCGACCGCGATACAGGCGCAGGATCTTGCCCAGGGATCAGAACGTGTGGACCTGGACGTCGCGGACGGCCGAAGGCGCGGCCACGGCGGCGATCCAGTCCTTGCCGGGGCGCAGGTTGCGGGTTCGGCAGGGTGGGTAATGCGCGGCGTTGGCCGGGGGCATCAGGCAGTGCGTCGGTGGTGCGGGCGTCGTGGCGGGATCGGTGAGCAAGCCCACGCCGAAGGCTTTCAGCAAGGCCTCCTTGCGCGTCCACAGTTCCAGCAGCGCTCGCGCCCGCTCCGTGCCTTGCAGGATCGACAGTTCGGCACTTTCCTCGCGCGTGCAGAACACCGGCATCAAGGCGTCGAGGTCGATGCGCGCCGGAAAGCGTTCGATGTCGACGCCCACGGTGGCCGCCGGGCACACGGTGAGGGCCACCAGGTCGCCACTGTGACTGAGGCTGGTCGACAGCGCCGCGCCGGCAAGGCGAGGCTGTCCATCGGCGGTGGTCGCCAACGGTACTTCGCGTGCTTCGAGGCCAAGGCACGCGCCCAGCGCGATGCGCCATACGGCATGGGCCAGCACATACGTGTCGCGATCGCGACGAAAGCGGAAACGCACGGCACGGGCGCGTTCCCGGCGATCCAGCAGGGAAGTAGCCGCACCCGCGTGCGTCGCGAGCAGGCTGGCGTCGAAAACAAGGACGCTGGCCTGGTCAGCACGTGGTGCCCCAAAGCCCGTATCGCGCAGGGCGGCAGCGATGCCGCGCTCGAAGGCACCGGTAGAGGGGACTTCGTGCGGCATGGCCCCCATTACACGATGCCGCCGCGTTCGCAGGCGGTCAGCAGTACCCGAAGCTGTTCGGCCAGGCGCAGGCTCAGCGCGATGATGGTGAAGGTCGGGAACGCCCAGCCGCCCGTCGGAAAGACCGAACTGCCGGCGACATGCAGGTTGGCGATGCCATGCACCTTGCCCTGCGGGTCGACCACACCCTGGCTCGGGTCCTCGGCCATGCGCGTCGTGCCGATATGGTGCGCCGTGCCGTGGATGCCCGGCGTGGTGTCTCCGGTGATCCATGCGGATGGCTCGAACCGGCCGTCACAGGCGGCGGCGAGGCGGTCGCCCGAGATCTGGGTCATCGTGCGCCAGGTGTGCCGATCGAGATCGTTGAGGCGCCAGTCCACGCGTACGCGGCGCAAGCCCAGCGCGTCGCGATCCTCGCCGAGGGTGACGCGGCTATCGCGGTTCGGCGCCTGCTCGAAGAAACCGACCAGTTCGATCCGGTCGCTGGGTACGGTCGGGCGATCGGTCACCTTCTGCGCCACGGCGCGAACGACGTCACCGATGTTGAGGCCAAGCCGGATGGCGCTGACCGCCAGTCCTTGCTGCACCGCCATCGCGGTACCCGAAGGACCGTTCTGCAAGGCCGCGCAGAGCCGCGCCTCGAGCAGCGTCGCCTCGTTGCGGGTCGGCGGCCGCAAGGCGGCGCGCACGTCGCGAAGTGCACGGATGCCGCGCGGCACCTGGCCTTCCACGGCGAAGGGATGCACGCGCGCGTTGAGCGTGCGGTGGCGGCGCTGGGCATCCATCGACAGTCCGATCTCGGGCGAAAGTGGCGCACGTACCTTGCCGATGGTCCGTTCGTAGGGACGCGTGACGCGATCGGGCTCCGCCGAACGGATCGCGCCAATCGTGCCGCTGGGATGATCCATGAAGTAGCGCCCGACCAGGTCATGGTCGTTGCCCAGTCCCGCCGGAGCGACGCTGTCGGAAAGAAGCAGGATGCGCGCGTTCTCGATACCGCCCGCCGCCAGCACGAAGTGCCGCGCCCGGACGCGGCCACGGCGGCCATCCAGACCACCGATCCGCGCACCGGTCACGGTGTTCGCCTCGGCATTGGATTCCAGATCCATGACGTTCGCGTGCAACAGCACCGTGATGTTCGGCGCATGTTGCAGTTCGTCGCGGTACGCCTCGCCGAAAGTGATCGGGCTGCGCGCGAAGATGAAGTTCACCAGCGCTTCCGGATCGAGATCGAGCGGGCGACGCGGTGACGGGCCGTCGAACCCACCCGGCCCGAAGCCATGGGCGGAATCGATCCGGCAGAACTCACGGGCGCGCTCGTACCACGGCGCAAGCTCCGCATAACGTAGCGGCCAGCCGCTGTCGGGCACCCAGTCGCGCGGTTCGAGATCGCTGTCCGCGAAGGGAATGCAGCCGCCACCCCACAAGGTGCAGCTACCGCCGAACACGCGCATGCGCGATGTACCGGCGTCGAAGGGCAGGTCGCCGCTCGATGTGCCTTCGTACAGCGACTGGCTGCGATCCTCGCCGGCCAGGCCGCCGCCTTCAATGAGGCAAATAGTGGTGGATGTGCCCAGGAAAGCACGCGCGATGGCGATGCCGGCAGGGCCGGCGCCAACGATGCAAAGATCGGCCTGGATGTCGGAAGGAGCCGACCGGTCGAGATAGTCGGTGATCACGATGCGTCTCCCACTGCGATGGCTTTCTTGTTATTCACCGTAATAGCTCCGGTACCAGGCGACGAAACGGCTGACGCCTTCAGGCACGTCGATCTTCGGCGCATAGCCGGTGACCTGGACGAGCGCGGATACGTTCGCTTCGGTGTCGGGCACGTCACCCGGTTGCAACGGCAGCATCTCGAGCCTTGCCGTGCGTCCCAGGCATTTCTCCAGTACTTCGATGTAGCGCAGCAGTTCCACCGGCTTTTCGTTGCCGATGTTGAAGATGCGATAGGGCGCGACGCCACTCGTGCCCGGGTCCGGCCGGTCGCCGGACCAATGCGGATCGGCCGTGGGCGGCTGGTCCAGCGTCCGCAGCACGCCTTCGACGATGTCGTCGACATAGGTGAAGCTGCGCTTGTGCCGGCCATGGTTGAAAACACGCACGGGCTCGCCGGCGAGGATGGCCCGCGTGAACAGGAACAGCGCCATGTCGGGCCGGCCCCAGGGACCGTAGACGGTGAAGAAGCGCAGGCCGGTGCAGGGCAGGCCGTACAGATGCGCGTAACTGTGCGCCATCTGCTCGTTGGCTTTCTTGGTCGCCGCGTAAAGCGTCAGGGGATGTTCGGTGGACTGGTGTTCGGAAAACGGCATGCGCGTGTTGGCGCCATACACCGAACTGGTGGAGGCGAAGACCAGGTGCTCCACATCGTGGCGCCGGCATCCTTCAAGCACATGCAGGAAACCCGTCACGTTGCTCGACACGTAGACGTGTGGATTCTCCGAGGCGTAGCGCACGCCGGCCTGCGCGGCGAGGTTGACCACGCGCTGGGGCTTGTGTGTCGCGAAGGCGTGTTCGATCGCGTCACGATCCGCGAGGTCCGCGTGTACATGGGTGTAACCCGCGCGGCCCTCGAAATGTTTCAACCGCGCGTGTTTCAGCCGTACGTCGTAGTAATCGGAAAGGTTGTCCAGCCCGATTACTTCATCGCCACGGTCGAGCAGGCGTGCCGCTACATGGTATCCAATGAACCCGGCGGTACCCGTGACCAGCACTTTCATACGAATCCCGGGCCGTCAGAGCCTGCCGTCCACCGCATCGCGGGGCAGCACGTATTTCACGTCGTAGACCACGGACAGCGGTTTGCCGAACGCGCGAATGCCCTCCGCTCCCAGTGCGACGAACTCACGGTGGCCGACGGCGACGATGACGGCGTCATAGGCTCCCTGCACGGGGTCAGCCACGGGGTCGATGCCGTATTCATGCTGTGCCTCGCTGGCACGCACCCAGGGATCGTGCACGTCGACGGCAACGCCGTAACCTTTCAGCGCGCCAAGAATGTCGACGACACGCGTGTTGCGCAGGTCCGGGCAGTTCTCCTTGAAGGCGAGGCCAAGCACCAGCACGCGCGCGGAGACGGGATTGATGCCCTTACGCACCATCAGGCGCACGAGCTCGCTCGCGATGTACGGCCCCATGCTGTCGTTGGTGCGGCGGCCGGCAAGGATCACGTCGGGGTGATGCCCCACCTGCTGCGCCTTGTGCGTCAGGTAGTAGGGGTCGACGCTGATGCAATGACCACCGACCAGCCCTGGCCGGAACGGCAGGAAATTCCATTTGGTACCGGCTGCCTCGAGCACTTCGAGGGTGTCGATGCCGAGCTTGTTGAAAAGGATGGCGAGGTCGTTCACCAGCGCGATGTTCAGGTCACGCTGCGTGTTCTCGATCACCTTGGCGGCTTCGGCCACCTTCATCGAACTGGCACGATGGGTTCCGGCCGTGATGATGGAGCGGTAAAGGGCGTCGACGAAATCCGCGACTTCCGGCGTGGAGCCCGAGGTGACTTTGAGAATACCGGTCACTCGATGGGTCTTGTCGCCCGGGTTGATCCGCTCGGGGCTGTAGCCCGCGAAGAAGTCCTCGTTGAAGACAAGTCCCGAGACGCGCTCGAGAATCGGTACGCAAACCTCCTCCGTGCAACCGGGATAGACCGTCGATTCATAAACGACGATATCCCCGCGCTTGAGAACTTTGCCCAGCGTTTCGCTCGCCCGGATGAGCGGCGTCAGGTCCGGGCGACGTGCATCGTCGATGGGCGTCGGTACGGTGACGATGTAGACGTCGCACTCGGCCAGATCGTCGATACCGCACGAATAGCGCAGGCGCGCGGCGCCGGCGAGTTCGTCCGCATCGACCTCCAGGGTGGCATCGTGCCCGCCACGGAGTTCCTCGACGCGCTCGGCGCGGATGTCGAAGCCAAGGGTCGTATAACGTTTGCCGAACTCCACGGCGAGGGGCAGCCCGACGTAGCCGAGCCCGACGATGCCGATACGCGTGGTTTCGAGCGGTGGGGCGACAAAACCGCCCGCCGCGGTCCACGGACGCCCGTTCGCGACGGGTTCGGCCAGGCCGGTCTGACCGGCGG
>DATNJP010000203.1:0-6988 GCA_035603855.1 Luteibacter sp.
GCGGCTCCCACACAAAGCGGTCCCTTGCAGACGTGCTTAGTGTGGGAGCCGCTTCAGCGGCGATAGCTCTCACCCAGACAGCAACTCCCACAAAAGCCACCCACCAAAGGCAGGCTCTGTGTGGGAGCCGCTTCAGCGGCGATGCCCCCTTACCAGATCTTCACGCGCTGCTTCGGATCCAGATACAGCTTCTGCCCCGGCTTCGGCTGGAACGCGTCATACCACGGGTCAAGGTTGCGCACGGTCTGCGCGCGGAATTCGCCCGGCGCATGGCCGTCGCCGATGACCTGCTGGCGCAACGCCGCGTCGCGCGTCTTCGTGCGCCAGGATTGTGCGAAGGCGAGAAAGAAGCGCTGGTCGCCGGTCAGTCCGTCGATCACCGGTGCGGGCTTGCCGGCAAGGCTTTCCTTGTACGCGGCATAGGCGATCGCCAGGCCCGACACGTCGGCGATGTTCTCGCCCAGCGTCTGCTGGCCATTGATATGCAGCCCGGGTAGCGGTTCGTACTGGTCGAACTGCTTGGCCAGGCGCTGTCCGGCTTCCTTGAAGTGGGTTTCATCCGCCGGCGTCCACCAGTTGGCGAGGCGGCCCTGCGCATCGAACTCGGCACCGGTGTTGTCGAAGCTGTGGCTGATCTCGTGACCGATCACCGCGCCGATGGAACCGTAGTTCGAGGCGGCGTCGGCCTTCGGATCGAAGAATGGCGCCTCGAGGATCGCCGCCGGGAAGTTCAGCGCGTTCTGCAACGGCAGGTTCACGGCGTTGACCGTCTGCGGGGTCATCCACCACTCGTCGCGGTCGACCGGCTTGCCCAGCTTGGCGACCTGGTGATGGTATTCGGCGAGTTCGGCACGCTCATGGTTGCCGAGTGCGTCGTCGGGCTTGATCTCGAGCTTCGAGTAATCGCGCCAGGTGTCCGGATAACCCACGCCGACCTTGACCGTGGCGATCTTCGCCTTGGCCTTCTGCTTGGTGGTATCGGACATCCAGTCAAGCGTATTCACGCGTTCGTCGAACGCCTTCAGGATGTTTTTCACCATGTCCTGCACTTCGGCGCGCGAGGAAGCGGGGAAATACTCCTTTACATAGATCTGGCCCACGGCGTCGCCGAGATCGGCGTTGACGCGGCCGACGCCGCGCTTCCAGCGATCGCGCTGTTTCGGCGTGCCCGTGAGCGTCTTTCCGTAGAAACCGAAGGAGAGATCGTCGTAGGCCTTCGGCAGCAGACCCGATGCGTTCTCGTTGATGGTGTGGAAACGGAGCCAGGCCTTCCAGGTGTCGAGTGGCTCGCTGGCGACGAGGGCGGCGAACTTCGTCACGGTGGACGGCTGCCACACGATGAAGGTGGGCTGGGCCTCGAGGCCCGCGGCCTTGAAATAGGCGTTCCAGTCGATGCCAGGCGCCTTGCTGGCGAAGCTGGTGCGCGGCCAGGGATTGTTCGCCTTGTGGATGTCCTCGCTCTCGACGATGGAGAGCTGGGCCTCGGCGATCTTCGTCTCCAGCGCGACGATGGCCTTGGCCTTGCCGGCGGCGTCTGCCGTGCCGGCCTGGGTCAGGATGGCCTGCACATAAGCGGCATATTTCGTGCGGGCGTCGACCATGTCCTTGTCGTTTTTGAGGTAGTAGTCACGGTTGGGCATGCCCAGGCCGCCCTGCAGGAGGTAGGGCAGGTTCTTCGATGGATCCTCGAGGCCCTGGGCGACGAACAGGCCAAGCAGGTGCTCGGTGTCGAGGTGGGTGGCGTTGATCGGGTCGACGTCCGCACGCAGTTGCGCGCCCAGGGCCGTCGACAGCTGGGTCTTGTCCTTGATCGCATCGACCGCGGCCAGGGCGGGCTCCAACGGCTTGAGACCGGCCTTCTCGATCGCCGCCTCGTCCATGTACGCCTTGTAGTAGTCGGCGATCAGGCGCTCGTTGCTTCCCGCCGGTGCGTTGGCCGTGCCGGTGGCCTTGATCAGGTCAGCGTTGCGCTTCTCGGCCTTCTGGAACACCTCGAGGAACACGCCGGTGCTGGCCCGGTCGGCGGGGATCTGGGCGGTCTTCAGCCAGGCGCCGTTGGCGTACTCGTTGAAGTCGTCTCCGGGCTGGACCGAGTGGTCGATGCCCTTCAGGTCGATCCCCGAAGGCTGCCCTGCGGCGAGCGCCCCCGTGGAGGCGAGACCGCAGGCGATCGAAGCGGCAAGAAGCCGGTGGATGGTTGCCATGGAAGGAGCCCCTTGCTGGTTGGAACGCCCACGATAGACCCCGCCGCATCACTTGTGTCCATGACCGATGGACTAGTCGGATGGGCCTCCCGGGCCTCAACAAAGCGACAGGGACGTTGTGCCCTAATGATCGTCCGGTGCCCCAAAAGCCCGGAATGGGGCGGGCCGCGGGTCGCCCGGGCCTGCCCGAACTTCATTGGCAGCAGATCTTTAGGGAGATCTATATGAACGCACGTTTCGAACTGACCGGCTCACAGACCGACATCGCCAGCTATCCGCTCTGGGCACAGGACATGGTGTCTTCCTGTGAGGATGCACGGCGCGGGATCGTCAGCCATGAGATGTGGTCGGCCATGTGCGCCGCCACCCTCGATCCGCAGACGACCCGCAATTTCATGGTCGGCGTCTGGCCCGTCATCGAGCGCTTCCCCGGCTACATGTCGCACAGCCTGTTGAAGACCCGTTATGGCCGCAGCCCGGGCGACGACCTGGCCCGCCGCTGGCTCGTCCGCAACATCCGGGTCGAGCAGAACCATGCGGAGTACTGGCTGAACTGGGCGGAGAGCGCGGGCGTTTCGCGTGAAGAGGTGCTCAGCGCCGAGCCGCCGAAGGGCTCACAGGCCCTGGCGGACTGGTGCGAGGAAGTGAGCCGGAACGACTCGCTGGCCGCGGGCATCGCCGCGACCAACTATGCCGTGGAGGGGGCGACCGGGGATTGGTCGCAGATTGTCTATGAAAGCAGGGCCTACGCCGAAAGCCTGCCGATTTCCGGCCGTAAAGCCGGCCTCCGTTGGCTTCAGCTTCACGCGGCTTATGACGATACCCATCCTTGGGAGGCGCTTGAAATTGTCTGTACCCTGCTGGGAACCAACCCCCCGGTGGACCAGATCGAGCATATCAAGGAGTGTGTCCGTCGCAGCTATGTTTGCATGAGCATCACGCTGGATCGTTGCGCGGATGCGATCGGCTCGGTCCGCACGTGGAACGAGGCGGCCGCGTAACTCGCAAGTTGGGCGCCATGTGGCGCACTATCATGTCCGGTTGAGAACAAGGGGAATCGATGCGTCGCCTCGAGGCCAGTCACCAGCAGCTGCTTTCCAGACGCCTCAGGCCCCTGGCCTATGCGCTGGTCGCTGTCGTTGGCCTCATTCTCGCCCTGACATGGGTTGCGTTGCAGACCCAGGTGACTCTCGCCGGTTTTCTCAACGGCGAGAGTCTCTGGTCCAAGGCGCAGAAGCAGTCGGTCATCGACCTGGACGAATACGCGGCCCACGGACGCCCCGCGGACCTTGCCGGTTTTCGGCGAAATTACACGGTGTTGATGTCCGATCGCTGGGCCAGGGACGCCATCGCCAGCGGCGACTTCTCCCATTCGGAAGTCCAGGACGCCTTCACCCGGGGCGGGGTCATCCCCGAAGCCATCCCCGGCATGATCTTCATCTTCCAGTACTTCGCCGGCATGCCTTACGTGCGCGAGGCGGTGGCCGAGTGGCGCTCGGTCGACACGAGCCTGGTGGAACTGGACGACACCGCGGACCGGCTGGAGCGCGCCTACCAGGCCGGCAGCCTGACCCCTGCGGACATCGCGGTGGAGCGTGCGCGGATCGCCGCCCTGAACAATTACATCGAGCCGCGCGCCAAGGCCTTCTCGCTGGACATCGCCAATGGCGCCTCGTGGCTTGGCCGGGTGCTGTTCTTCACGGTGCTGGCCGTGGCCGCGCTGGCTTCCCTGCTGTGGCTGCGCATGGCGCAACGCATCCTTACCGGCATCCGCGGAACAGAGGAGCGCTACAGCCTGCTGTTCGATAGTGCCGCCGATGCCATCTTCATGGTGGACGAGGAAAGCGGCCGCATCCTCGATGCCAACCGCCGCGCGGCGGCGTGGCTCGGCTGTTCGCGCGCCGAACTCACCGGTATCCAGCTGGCCAGCCTGTTCGACGAAGGCTCGCCGCAGTCCGGCGTGGGCCGGCTACGCAACCCCGACGGCAGCACGCGGCCGGTGGAAACACAGAGCAGCCTCGTGGTGTGGGGAGCGCAGAGGGTATCGCAGGCCATCGTGCGCGATATCTCCGATCGCGTCGCGATGGAGCAGGAACGCAAGATCGCGTCCGAGGCGTTGGCGAGCATCGCCGAAGGCGTGATCATCGCCGACGCGGACCGTCGCGTGACCACCGCGAACGCCGCCCATACGAAACTCACCGGCTATCCCGTGCAGGCCCTGCGCCGCACGCGCTTCGATATCACCCGAACGCTTCCCGATGGCCGTCCGCTGCCACAGTCGTTGTGGGACGACATCGCGGCGGGGGACAACTGGATCGGCGAGGTGGAAAGCCGCCGCGCGGACGGCAGCACCTATCCGGAACTGATGAGCATCAGCACGATCCGCGATCGCGACGGCCGGCCCCAGCATTACGTCGCCGTCGTATCCGACATCACCGCGCGCAAGGCCGACCGCCAGCGCCTGCAGCACCTCGCCACGCACGATCCGCTGACCGGTCTGGTCACTCGCTCGGAGTTCGAGCGGCGTTGCGCGGAGGCGATCACGCGTGCGGCGCACGAGCGCGGCGCGGTGGCGGTGCTCTTCGTCGACCTCGATGCCTTCAAGGTCGTCAACGACAGTTACAGCCATGCGACGGGTGACGCCCTGTTGATGCGCGTGGCGGAACGCATCCGTGCGCAGCTGTCGCCCAACGACGTGGCGGGTCGCATCGGCGGCGACGAATTCACCGTGATGCTCGCGGACCTGCGTTCGCGCGAGGAGGCGCTGGTGGTCGCGGAGACGATGCTCGCCGCCCTCGCACGTCCGTTCGACCTGGGCGATTACGAACTGTTCGTCAGCGCCAGCATCGGCATCGCCGGGTATCCGCTCGACGGCAACGATGCCGTCACGCTTATCGCGAACGCCGACGCGGCGATGTACGTGGCCAAGACCGAGGAGCGCAATGCCTTGCGCTTCTACACGCCGAAGATGCACGCCGATGCGCGGCGCCGCCTCAAGCTCGCTTCGGAACTGCGGCAGGCGCTGCTACGCAACGAGTTCCATCTCGTCTACCAGCCGAGCGTGGAGATGAAGAGCGGCCGCATCGTCGCCGTCGAGGCGCTCATTCGCTGGCGTCATCCCGAGCGGGGGAACGTGGCGCCGGACGAGTTCATCCCGATCGCCGAGAGCCTGGGCCTAATCCGCCAGATCGACCAATGGGTGCTCGAGAATGCGAGCCGCCAGCTGGCGCAGTGGGACGAGGCGCGCTTGCCCGCGCTGCGCATGGCGGTGAATGTCTCCGCCGGTTCGTTCGGACATCCGGACTTCCTGCAGGGTGTCAGCCAGGCATTGCAGAGCACGGGCATCCCCCCGTCGCGCCTGCTCGTCGAGCTGACGGAAAGCGCCATTCTTCGCCTGGGCGAGGACACCGAGCGCGCCATGCTGGCGCTGCACAACCTCGGCATCGCCGTGGCCATCGACGACTTTGGCACGGGCTACTCGTCGCTGGCCTACCTGAAGCTGCCGGCGGTGGCGTATCTGAAGATCGACCGCTCCTTCGTCACTGGCCTACCGACCAACCCGAACGATGTCGCGATCACCGAGGCCATGGTGGCCATCGCCCGCAGCCTCGACCTGCACACCATCGCCGAAGGCATCGAGACCGAAGCCCAGCACGACTTCCTGCTTCGTGCCGGATGCCAGGAGGGGCAGGGCTTCCTGTATTCCCGCCCCCTGCCACCCGACGAGATCGCGCGCCTGCTGGCGCCGAAGGCCACGGGCAACAAGCGCCTGTCGCTGGTGCCGCCCCGCCGGGCCTAGGCGCGCCGCTGCCCGAAGGCAGGCACGGCCAAGAAGCCGGCACCCCTTCGAATCAGAATGACCATCCCCATATAGCGCTCAACGTACTGCGTGTAAGGATCGACCGTGTCCACCCACGACCCCATCGTCTTCCTGTTCGACGTCGATAACACCCTGATCGACAACGACCGTTTCAGCGCCGACCTGGCGGCGCGCCTCGAGCGCGACCTGGGTACGGAAGGACTCGCCCGCTACAACGCCATCGACAAGGAGATCCGTGGCCAGGTCGGTTATGCCGACTACCTCGGTTCGCTGCAGCGGCTGCGCGGGAAGGAGAGCAGCCCCGTCTTCATGCAGATGTCGTTCTTCCTGCTCGATTACCCGTTCGACGAGCGCCGCTTCCCCGGTGTGCTCGAAGCCATCGCGCACCTGCGCACGCTGGGTCGCCCCGTGATCATGTCCGACGGCGATACCGTGTTCCAGCCACGCAAGATTCGCCGCGCGGGATTGTGGGAAGCCTTCCAGGAAGACGTGCTGATCTACGTACACAAGGAAGACATGCTCGACGACATGCAGAAGCGCTATCCGGCCGACCACTACGTGATGGTCGACGACAAGCCGCGCATCCTCGTCGCGCTGAAGAAGCTGCTGGGCGACAAGGTCACGACCGTGTTCGTGAAGCAGGGACACTACGCCGCCGCGGCGGGCAAGGAGCTGGAAGAGACCCCGCCGGACATCGCGATCGACACGGTGGCGAAGCTAGCCACGATGAGCCGCGAGGATTTCCTCGCCGCCGCCTGATGGCGATACCGCATCGCGGACCCTGTCCGCGATTCAGGCGTCGAAGGCGCCGGGCACCCACTCGATGCCGTCGCCCTCGAACGCCAGCACGTCGAAGCGGCAGGGGCGGTGTGCGTCGTAAGGGTGGAACGCCATCCAGATGTGCGCGGCGCTGATCAGCTTCCTGCGCTTGGACGCCGTCACCGAACCGAGCGCGCCGCCAAAG
>DATNJP010000204.1:0-12876 GCA_035603855.1 Luteibacter sp.
ACGAGCGAGACGCACGCCGATGTTGGCGACCGTGCGAACAACGCGCTGCGTGTCAACGGCAACGAACTGCGCTGCAAGGTCGTGGGCGAGGGCGGCAACCTGGGCATGACCCAGAAGGGCCGCATCGAGGCTGGCCAGGCCGGCGTGCTGCTCAACACCGACTTCATCGACAACTCCGCCGGCGTGGACACCTCCGACCACGAGGTGAACATCAAGATCCTGCTCAACGACGCCGTGCAGCGCGGTGAGCTGACCTTCGAAGGCCGTAACAAGCAGCTGGCCGAGATGACCGACGAAGTCGGCCGCCTCGTGCTGTGGGACAACTACCGGCAGAACCAGGCCATCACCGTGATGGAGCACCAGTCGGTGCGCCGCCTCGGCTCGATGGCCCACTTCATCAGCACGCTGGAAGCGGAAGGCCTCCTCGACCGCCAGGTCGAATCGCTGCCCACGAACGCCGAGCTGACCGAGCGCAAGCAGCGCGGCCAGGGCATGACCCGTCCGGAACTGTCCGTGCTGCTGTCGTACGACAAGATCCGCCTGTTCCAGCAGTTGCTGGAATCCGACGTGCCGGAAGATCCGTACCTGTCGCGCGAGCTGGTGCGTTACTTCCCCGTGCCGTTGCACGAGAAGTACGCCGAGCACATGCAGCGCCATCGCCTGAAACGCGAGATCATCGCCACCGCGGTGACCAACTCGACGATCAACCGCATGGGCGCCACCTTCATGATGCGCATGCAGGAGGATACCGGCCACGGTCCGGCATCCATCGCCAAGGCATATACGGCGGCACGCGAGATCCTCGACGCACGTGACCTCTGGGCCGAGATCGAAGCACTCGACGGCAAGGTCGCCGAAGACACCCAGATCGACGCGATCCTGCACATCTGGTCGCTGTTGCGTCACCTGACGCGCTGGCTGCTCAATCGTCCGGGCGGTTCGCTGGATATCGCCGCCAACGTCGATCGCTATGCCAGCGAAGTGACCACGTTGCGCAAGGTGCTCCCTGCTGCGCTCACCGATACCGGCCGTGGCGATTTCGCCGCCAGCCAGGAGAAGTGGGAAGGCCTTGGCGTGCCGAACGAACTGGCGGTTCGCCTCGCCCGCGTGCCCGTGCTGCGTGCGGCGCTGGACATGGTCGAGGTGTCGAAGCAGAGCGGCAAGGACATCGGCACCGTCGCGACGGTGTTCTACGAACTGGGCGAGGCGCTCGACCTCGAATGGCTGCGCGGCCAGATCGAAGCGCTGCCGGTGGAGGGCGCATGGCATGCCCAGGCGCGTGGTTCGCTGCTGGACGAGCTCAACGCCCAGCACCGTGCCCTGGCCCTGCAGGTGCTTGGCGTCGCGGGCGACCGCAAGGACGTCAGCCCCGTCAAGGCGTGGCTCGAGCGTGACGACGCCACGCTCAAGTACACCCGCGCGATGCTGGCGGAAATCCTTACCCAGAACGCGGACTACCCGATCGCTTCGGTCGCCGTCCGCCGCCTGGCACAGCTGGCGCAGATCCCGGTCTGACCGGACCTCGCCGACAGGAGCGCGCTTGCGTGCTCCTGTCGGCGGCCTTCGATCTATCCGACGGGCAGGCTTAAGGACTAAGCTCGGCGCTGGATCAGGAAGCCCATGTCTTTATGCGCCTAGCCTTCGTCGCCAGCGAAACCGAAGTCGCCCAACGCGCCCGCGCGGCGCTCGTCAAGCGTTACAAAGGTGTCGAACCAGGGGATGCCGACATCATCGTGTCCCTGGGCGGCGACGGCTTCATGCTGCGTACCCTGCATGCGCACCGCACGCTTGGCGTGCCGTTTTACGGCATGAAGCTCGGCCGCATCGGTTTCCTGATGAACCAGCACGAACTCGACCATCTACCCGAGCGCATCGAGAAGGCACATCCCGCCGTGCTGCATCCGCTGGAGATGCACAGCATCTGTTGCGATGGCGTGGAACATCGCGCCCTGGCTTTCAACGAGGTGGCGTTGCTGCGGCAGAGCAACCAGGCGGCTCATCTTCGAGTGCGCTTGAATGGTGAAGTGAAACTCGACGAACTGGTCTGCGACGGCATCCTGGTCTGCACGCCGGCGGGTTCCACGGCCTATAACCTCTCGGCGCATGGTCCCATCCTGCCCCTGGACGCCAACGTGCTGGCGCTGACACCCATCAGCCCGTTCCGCCCACGTCGCTGGCGCGGCGCCATCCTGCCGCATGCCACGCGGGTGGGTTTCGACACCAAGGACCCGAACAAGCGCCCGATCAGCGCCACGGCCGACTTCCATGAGGTGCGTGACGTCCGCTCGGTCGAAATCAAGCAATCGCGTCGCAGTTCCGTGCGCCTCCTGTTCGACCCGGAACACAACCTCCAGCAACGCATCCTCGACGAACAATTCGCACCATAAGCGGACGTACGGGTCGCCGTGTGCATTAGGATGGTGGCCAGCAATGCCCGGACAGCCATCCCCATGACCACCCCAGACGACGAATCCCAGAACGCCCACGCCGCATCGTCCGTGCGCGACAACCGCCTGGTCGTGGCCATATCGTCGCGGGCGCTGTTCGACATGGAGGACAGCCACGACCTGTTCGAGCGTGACGGCCTCGACGCCTATCGCACGTACCAGATCGAGCACGAGGACGACCTGCTGAAGCCGGGCGTGGCCTTTCCCCTCGTCCAGAAGCTGCTGGGCCTGAACGCGCTGTCCGGCGACGTGCCGCCGGTCGAGGTGATCCTGTTGTCGCGAAATTCGGGCGATACCGGACTGCGCATCTTCAATGCGATCCAGCACTACAAGCTGGGGATTTCGCGCGCCGCCTTCACCAGTGGCGCGCCTACATCCGACTACATCGCACCGTTCCGCGCCGACCTGTTCCTGTCGGCCAACGCCGAGGACGTGGGCCGCGCGCTGCGCGCGGGCGTGGCCGCCGCCACGATCCTGCCCTCGACAGCCCCGCAACGTTCCAGCGAACAGCTGCGCATCGCGTTCGACGGCGATGCAGTGATCTTTGGCGATGAAGGCGAGCGGGTATCGAAGGAGCAGGGGCTGGATGCCTTCCATCGCAGCGAAACCGAACGCTGGGCGGAGCCGCTCTCGGGTGGACCTTTCCGTGGTTTCCTGGCCGCGTTACACCGGTTGCAGGCCGCTTTCCCTGCGGAAACTTCGCCGATCCGCACCGCGCTGGTGACGGCGCGTTCCGCGCCGGCGCACAAGCGGGTGATCCTCACGCTGCGCCGCTGGGGGGTCCGCATCGACGAGGCACTGTTCCTCGGCGGTCGCGACAAGGGGCCGTTCCTCGATGCCTTCGGCGCGGACATCTTCTTCGACGATTCACCCGCCAACGTGGAATCGGCCCGCCGCCATGTGGCGACGGGCCATGTCCCGCATGGGGTCAGCAACAACTGAGCGAAGGCGCCCTGGCCTCAGTCGTTGACGAAGGCCTCGGTGTAGACGCGCATGATGGGCGTCGGGCTGAGGAACGGTGCATCGCTGCCGGAAATCCGGGAATCGAACGCGAGGGATCCCGAGCTGGTACGGCCTTGCGCGCGGTACAGGTGGCTGTTGGCGACGGTCCAGATCTGCTCGACCTTGTCGGCGACGCAGATGTCGAAGCGAACGGTCTGGTAGGTATCGTTGGAGGTGAGGCAGCGGCCCATCGTGTCGACGATCGTGCCCGTCTCGCCGTCATCGGGCATCGAAACGAACACGGTGTTGCGCAGGTTGCCCGCTGTCGGAAAGCGGCTGCCCGTGAACGGCCATTCGTGGGATGCCGCGCCTGTGTGGTCGGGATTGGCCATGGGGTGGATCCACGGCGAGGCGCTCTGCGAGAACGCGTAATACACGTTCTTTCCCGCGCGCTGATCGACCATCAGCAGCGGCCCATAGATACGCGCCGCGTTGGCGGTGGACGCCGCGACACACATACCGGCGAAGGCGGCGAGCGCATACGCGCTACGGCGAACATGATGCATGGTTGACTCCTGTCGTGGTTGACCGGCCGAACATCGCCGGTCGCGCATCTTGGGACAGGAGCGGATGGGAACGGATCGGCCCGGGCCGTCCATTCGCGACGGTAAGTCCTCGCACCATGTAGGCCGGACTTACACGATGTTCGTCCAGCGCCACCAGTTGGTCTTCTTTTCCTCGCGCACGAAGGTGAACAGGCCCGCGCCCAGGATCATCACGATGCCGATGAGCATCGGCCAGTCCAGGTGATCGTGGAACAGCAGGTACCCGAACAGGATCGCCCAGAGCATCTGGCTGTACTGCGTGGGAGCCACGCGGTTGGCGGGCGCATTCTGCGTCGCCAGCATGAGCAGCACGGCGCCCGCCGCCGCCAGCAGGCCGTAGCCCAGCACCAGGAACCACTGGTGCGCGTTCGGCCAGACGAAGTGCGGCAGCATCATGATGAAGCCGGCGATCATCGGGCCGATCACGCCGGCGCCGTACAGGGTGATGCGCTTCTCGGTCGCACCGGCCATACGCAGCGCGATGATCGAGAGCGCACCGGTGATACCGCAGATGATCGCCGCGACGTGTCCAACGCCCAGATGACGAAAGCCGGGGCGAAGCACCACCAGCACGCCGAGAAAGCCCACGATCACCGCCGACCAGCGCCGCCAGCCGACGTGCTCGCGCAGGAAGATCACCGAGAGGATGGTGACGAAGATGGGCAGGAGGAAGATCAGCGAGAACGCCTCCGCCATGGGCAGCGCGGTGAAGGCCATCACCGCGGTGACATTGCCTATGGCGCCGGCCATGGCGCGTAGCAGCCAGAGGCCGGGCATCTTCGAGATGACGATTTCGCTCCAGCGGTCGCCGGGCTTCTTCAGGAACGGAAACGCGGCCATGGCCAGGACCGCGCCGAAGAACACCGCCTCATAGGCGGGGAGGCTGCCTTCCAGCGATTTCACGAAGGCGTCGCTCCACGCGTAGGCCGCGTAGCAGGCGAAGCCGAGAAGGACGCCTTTGAACATGGAGGAAGGCCCGAAGCGAAGGGTGGTGCCCATTATGCAAACGTTTGCAGGTTCCGGTCCTGCAAGACGTCACGAACGTTAAAGAACGGTTCCGCGATGCGCTATATAGTCAACTATATTTTGCTTTCAGGGGTGTATCTCCATGCGTTTCCCGCGGCCTTGCGTCCTGTCGCTCTCGCTTGCCTGCGTCGCCGCCGCGCCGGCCATGGCCCAGGACGCCACGCAGAAGACGGACCTCGAGGGGTACACGGTCGAGGCGGGGCAGGCCTCCTATCGGACGGAAAAGGTGGGCATGGGCCCCTTGGGCGACCGCTCCCCGCTCGATACGCCCTATTCCGTGCAGGCGGTGAACAACGACCTGGCCCGTAACCAGCAATTGCAGAGCGTGCGCGAGGCGTTCCGTTTCCTGCCGAGCGTGCAGGGCGAGAACATCCGGCCACAGACCCGCGGCTTGCAGGCGGGCGTCGTCCAGAACACGCGCATCGACGGCCTCAATATCGCCGCCACGACCGACTACCCGATCGAACAGTTCGAGCAGATCGAAGTGCTGAATGGCCTGGCCGGCGCGCTCTACGGTCCCGCCAGCCCCGCGGGTACGTTCAACTACCTTTTCAAGCGTCCCACGGATGCGCCGCTGCGGGAGTTCGATGTCCGCTACAACTCGCGCGGATCGGCCCTGGGCCACGCCGATCTCGGTGGCCGTTTCGGCGACGGCGACCGCTTCGGTTATCGCGTGAACGTGCTCGACCAGAACGGCCCGGGCTATGTGGATGGCAGCCGTCTCGCCCGTCGGCTGGGCAGCGTGGGTTTCGACGCGCGCCTCGGCGAGAACACGGTGCTGGAGAACGACGCCAGCTACTACCACTACACATCGACGGGCTTCCCCGGCACGTTCGCGCTGGGGCGTGGCGTGGTGCTGCCGACGGCGCCGGATCCGAAGCGCGTTGGCTACGGGCAGACGTGGGGCGGCGATGACAACATCACTCGCATCGTCAGTTCGCGCCTGCGCACGGCCTTCAACGATCGCTGGTCGCTTCGCGCCGGCGTGCTGCGGGAATCGAACGATCGCCGCTCGACGGTGCCGACGAACACGCTGACGGACAACGCCGGCGACTACACGACGACCGCCGCCACCACGACGTACAGCTACGACATGATCGTCAGCAACATGCTGGCCCTCAATGGCCGCGTGGACACGGGACCGCTGACCCATGACCTGGTCGTGGCGAACAACGGGTTCTACTGGACACGCTATACGCCGCTCACCACCGGTCCGGTGACGGTGGGCCGCGCGAGTCTCGCCGCTCCCGTGTCGTTCGCGAAGCCGGCATTGCCCGATTTCTCGCGGCGCTACCGGTCGATGAATACCAAGCAGCAATCGCTGACGTTGGGCGACACGATGGGTTTCGACGAACAGTGGTCGGCCCTGCTGGCGGCGAGCGATAGCTGGCTGCATGTGCGCAACTACAACCGCCAGGGCGCGACCACGAGTTCATACGATGCGCACGGCATCAGTCCCACCGGCAGCCTGATGTTCAAGCCGTTGCCTTCGCAGATGGCGTACATCACGTATGCCGACAGCCTGCAGCAGGGTGACATCGCGCCTGCCGGCACGGCCAACGCCAATGAAAGCCTGGCGCCTTATCGAAGCAAGCAGTGGGAAGCGGGCTACAAGGCACGCGTCGCCTCCATCGACCTCGGCGCGGCGCTCTATCGCATTGAAAGGCCGTACGCCTATGTCGGCACCGACAACGTGTTCGCGCAGCGGGGCAGGCAGGTGAACCGCGGCATCGAGCTCACGGCCAATGGCGACATCGGCCGCGACGTGACGGTGTTCACGGGTGTCTCGCTGCTCGATCCGCGCCTCTACCACACCGGTTCGGCGAGCACGGGCGACAAGCAGATCCTCGGCCTCTCCCGTGTCGTCTACAACAGCCTGATCGAGTACCGCCTGCCTGCCATCGCGGGCCTGACACTGACCCTCAACGTGAACTACGCAGGCAAGCGCGCGGGGGATTACACCAACAGTTACTTCGTCAAGGGATACACCGTGGCCGACATTGGCGGGCGCTACCAGACACGCATCGACGGTTATCCCGTAACCTTCCGGCTGGCGCTCGACAACGCCACCGATCGCCGCTATTGGGCGAATGTCACGCCGGCCAGCCAGAACGGTTACAACGCCGCCGGCAGCGCGACGGGAACCCTGGGTGCACCGCGCACGGTGCGCGCGTCGGTACAGGTGGACCTGCTATGAAGATACCCTCGCTGATGCTGCTGGCCGCGCTCGCGGTGCTTCCTGCCGTCGCCGCGACGCCACCTTCCGCGCCGCCACTCACGGTGTACGCGGCAGGTAGCCTGACGGGCGCGCTGGCGGACATCGCCGCGCGATACACCGCCGCGACGGGCGAACCGGTGCGCATCGTCAACGGTCCGGCTGGCCTCCTGCGCGAACGCATCGAAAAAGGCGAACCCGCGGACGTGTACATCTCGGCCAACATGGCCCACCCGGAAAAGCTCGCCGCCGAAGGCAAGGCCACGTCGCCGGTGGTGTTCGCGCGTAACGCGCTTTGCGTCCAGACGCTGCCCGAGGCGGGCATTGATAGCGCGAACCTGCTCGATCGCCTGCTCGCGCCCGGCATCCGCATCGGCACGTCGACCCCGGGCGCGGATCCCGGCGGCGACTACGCCTGGCAGTTCTTCGCCCGCGCGGACACCGTGCACCCGGGCGCGCGCGCCAATCTCGAGGCGAAAGCGAAGAAGCTGGTGGGAGGGCCCGTGGCGCCGGTCATTCCCGGCAACGTCGGCGCGGCGAAGTATTTCCTCCAGCACCACGATGTCGACGTGTTTTTTGGCTATTGCAGCTCGCACGACGCCACCCCCGATCCCGACCTGCGCAAGGTCGAAGTGCCGGCGAACCTGTCCCTGCCGGTCGACTACGGCATGAGCGTGGTGCTGCGGGACGGCGATCCCTCCCGCCGGGCGGCCGCCTTCCGGTTCGTGCTGTATGCCATGTCGCCGGTGGCGCAGGAGCGCCTTCCGGCCTATGGGTTCCGGGCCGTAGCCGCGCCAGAGCGCTGATTGCTGCGGCCCGGCATGACCGGCGGGTGGGGCAGGGCTACAATCGAGGGCTTTCCGGCTGCCCACGTACGAGTCCCCGCATGGCCCACCGTCTCGACCCGCTCGATCTTTACGATGTCCGCTCGCTGCTCACCGACGAAGAGCGCATGGTCCAGGACGCCGTTGGCCGTTTCGTCGACGAAAAGGTCCTGCCGATCATCGGCGATTGCTTCGACCAGGGGCGCTTCCCGTCCGAACTGGTGCCGGAAATCGCGTCGCTAGGCCTGCTGGGCGCCACGCTGCCCGAGGAATACGGCTGCGCCGGCATGAACGGCGTCAGCTACGGCCTGATCTGCCAGGAGCTGGAGCGCGGCGATTCCGGCCTGCGCAGCTTCGCCTCGGTGCAGAGCTCGCTGTGCATGTACCCCATCTTCGCCTATGGCTCCGAGGAGCAGAAGCGCGAATACCTGCCGCGCATGGCCGCCGGCGAAATCATCGGTTGCTTCGGTCTGACCGAGCCGCACGGCGGTTCCGATCCGGCCAACATGAAGACCGTCGCGCGCAAGGACGGCGGCGACTGGGTGATCAACGGTGCCAAGATGTGGATCACCAACGGCAACCTGGCCCATATCGCCATCGTCTGGGCGCAGACCGACGACGGCATCCAGGGCTTCATCGTGCCCACGAACACCAAGGGGTTCGCCGCGCAGGAAGTCCACAAGAAGATGAGCCTGCGCGCTTCCGTCACGTCGGGCCTGTTCTTCGACGACGTGCGTGTGCCCGATAGCGCACGCCTGCCGAACGTGAAGGGCCTGAAGGGTCCGCTGGGTTGTCTCAACCAGGCGCGCTACGGCATCACCTGGGGTCCCATCGGTGCGGCCCAGGCGTGCCTCAAGGAAGTGCTCGACTACACGGCGGAGCGCGTGCTGTTCAATCGCCCGCTGGCGGCGAACCAGGCCGTGCAGATTCGCATCGCCGACATGGCCCGCCGCATCACCACGGCGCAGTTGCTCTCGCTGCAGCTCGGCCGCCTGAAGGATGCCGGACGCCTGCAGCCGACGCAGGTGTCGCTGGCGAAGTGGAACAACGTACGCATGGCGCTGGATATCGCGCGCGATTGCCGCGACATCCTCGGCGGCGCGGGCATCACCACCGAGCACTCGGCCATCCGTCACGCGCTGAACCTCGAATCGGTCATCACGTACGAAGGCACCGAGACCGTCCACCAGCTGGTCGTCGGCCGAGAGCTCACCGGCATCAACGCGTTCTGAGGCCGCCATGCACGGCCCGCGCATTGAAACCGACCGGCTGATCCTCCGGCCCACGGCGGCGGAGGATTTCGACGCGTGGGCCGAATGCATGGCCGACCCCGAAGTGAATCGCTTCCTGGGTGGCCCGCAGCCGCGCGCGCTTGCATGGCGCAACTTCATGACCATGGCCGGCTGCTGGAGCATCAACGGCTTCGGCATGTTCTCGGTGATCGAGCGTTCCAGCGGACGCTGGGTCGGCCGGCTCGGTCCGTGGCAGCCCGAAGGCTGGCCGGGGCATGAGATCGGCTGGGGCCTGATGCGCGAAACCTGGGGCAAGGGTTACGCCACCGAAGGCGCGGCGGCATCGATGGATTGGGCGTTCGAGAACCTTGGCTGGAGCCAGGTCATTCATTCGATCGATCCCATCAATCATGCTTCCATCGCCGTGGCGAAGAAGCTCGGCTCGACGCTGCAAGGGCCAGGCACGCTGCCGCCTCCCTCCGAAGACCATATCGTCGACCTATGGGGACAGACGCGCGAAGAGTGGTACGCGCGTCGCCGTTGATTCAAACCTTCCACGGGGAATCCGTCTTGAGCCGCTCCGAATCCACCATGATTACCGTCTACGGCCTGCGCTCGTCGGGCAACTGCTACAAGCTGCAGCACCTGCTGGAACTGCTGGGCCGGCCATATCGCTGGGTCGACACCGATAGCGCGAACGGCGCCACGCGCACCCCTGAATTCCTGGCACTGAATCCGAACGGCAAGGTGCCCTTGCTGGTGCTTGAGGACGGCCGCCGCCTTGCCGAGTCGAACGCCATCCTGTGTTACCTCGCCGAGGGCACGCCCTATCTGCCGGCCGATGCGTGGGACCGGGCGCGTACCTTGCAGTGGATGTTCTTCGAGCAGTACAGCCATGAACCCTATGTGGCCGTGGCGCGCTTCGTGTGCAAATGGTTGCCCGAAGGGCACGCCCGTCATGCCGAGTTGCCGAACCTGCGCGAGCGCGGAGCGAAGGCGCTTGACGTAATGGAAGACCACCTGGCGCGCGAGGCCTTCTTCAGTGGCGGCGACTTCGGTGTCGCCGACATCGCGCTGTTCGCCTATACCCATTGCGCCGCCGACGGCGGCTTCGATCTTTCCCGCTGGCCGAACATCGCCGCCTGGCTGAAGCGCGTCCGCGCGCAGCCCGGCTTCACGCCGATGGCCGCCTGATCCTTCTCATCGAGTCCTTCCATGTCCGTCCCGCAACCCATCGCCGCCCGTCACAAGGGCTTCAATCGCGCCGAGATCGTCGACCAGAACTTCGTCGAGTTCGTGCAGGCCTGGCAAGGTGATGTCGCCCATGCGCCGCGCGACCACGAACCCGTGCTGCCAGGCAGCGCGCTGGACGCACGTGGTTTTCGCGACCTGCTCGAATCGCAGTTGATCAGCCGCCATCTCGACCTGATGGCGCGCGTGCTTCGCGTGCAGAACAAGGTGTTCTACACCATCGGTTCGTCGGGGCACGAAGGCAACGCGATGGTGGCGCGGATCACCCGCCACACCGATCCGGCTTTCCTGCATTACCGCAGCGGCGGCTTCATGGCCGAACGCTTCCGCAAACTGCACGGCATGGATCCCGTGATGGACTCGGCGCTGTCGTTCGCCGCCAGCAGCGAAGATCCGGCTTCCGGTGGACGGCACAAGGTGTGGGGCAGCAAGCCGCTCTGGGTGCTGCCGCAAACCTCGACCATCGCGTCGCACCTGCCCAAGGCGCTCGGCACGGCCGTCGCCATCGAGCAGGCCCACCGCATCGGTCATGCGCTGCCGATTCCCGACGATTCCATCGCGATCTGTTCCTTCGGCGACGCCTCGTCCAACCATGCCACGGCGCAGACCGCGTTCAACGCCGCTGCGTGGACGGCCTACCAGAAGCTTCCCGCGCCCGTGCTCTTCGTCTGCGAAGACAACGGCATCGGTATCTCGGTGAAGACGCCCAGTGGTTGGGTGGCGAGCAACTTCCGCGATCGCGCCAACCTCGACTATTTCTACGCCGATGGCCTCGACCTGGCCGGCGGATACGCGGATGTCGAGCGCGCTGTCGCGCATTGCCGCACCACTCGCCGGCCGACCTTCCTGCACCTGGGCACCACGCGCATCATGGGGCACGCAGGTACCGACTTCGAGATCGAATGGCGTTCGGTGGAAGAACTGGTCGCACTGGAATCCACCGATCCGCTGCTGCGCAGCGCGACCATCGCGCTCGCCTCGGGCCTCTACGATCGCGACAGCCTGCTCGGCCTGTACGAGGGCATCCGCAAGCGCTGCTTCGACGCGGCGGACGAAGCCGACCGCACGCCCAAGCTCAACGCGCTGGTCGACGTGATGGCACCGCTTGCGCCATATACGCCGGAAGCCGTACGCGCCGAGGCCGCGCGCATGGCGGACAGCGCGGAACGTGAACGGGTTTTCGGTGGCGCCGACAAGCTCCCGGAGAAGCAAGCGCCTCGCCACCTGGCCATCCAGATCGGCCAGGCGCTGCACGACGTGATGGCGAAGTATCCGGAAAGCCTGCTGTTCGGCGAAGACGTCGCGCAGAAGGGCGGCGTGTATACGGTGACCAAGGGCCTGCACAAGGCGTTCCGTAACGCCCGCGTCTTCAACACCTTGCTCGACGAGACGATGATCCTGGGCCTCGCCCAGGGTTACGCCAACATGGGCATGCTGCCGCTGCCGGAAATCCAGTACCTCGCGTACTTCCACAATGCGTGCGACCAGATCCGCGGTGAAGCGGCGTCGTTGCAGTTCTTCTCCAACGGGCAGTATCGCAATCCGATGCTGATGCGCGTGGCGTCGCTGGGTTACCAGCGCGGTTTCGGCGGCCACTTCCACAACGACAATTCGATCGCCCCGCTGCGCGACATTCCCGGCCTCGTGGTCGGTTGCCCGAGTCGCGGCGATGACGCCGCCACCATGCTGCGCACGCTGGCGGCTTTGGCGAAGGTGGACGGTCGCGTCACCGCGTTCCTCGAGCCCATCGCGCTGTACATGACCAAGGACTTGTACGAGGCCGGCGACGGTCAGTGGCAGTTCGCGTATCCGGCGCCGGGCGAGGCGATGCCGCTGGGCGAAGGCCGCGTTTATAACGACGACGCGGACGACTTGGTCATCTTCACCTTCGGCAATGGCGTACCGATGAGCCTGCGCGCGGCCCGGCGCATCGAGGCGACGCATGGCTGGAAGGTGCGCGTGGTGGACCTGCGCTGGCTCGTGCCGCTCAACGACGGTTTCATCGCCGCGCAGGCGGCGAAGGCGAAGCGCATCCTCGTTGTCGACGAGGGGCGCAAGAGCGCTGGCGTGGGCGAGGGCGTGATCACGGCGATTGTCGAGGCCGGGCTGGGGAACATCCCGCTGCGCCGCGTCGTCGGCGCGGACACGTTCACGCCTCTGGCTGGCGCGGCTTTCCTGGTGTTGCCGGGCGATGACGATATCGTGGCGGCGGCTGTCGGTCTGGACTGAAGGGCATCGCCGCTGAAGCGGCTCCCACAGAAGGCATATCGCCGCGAAGCGGCCAATCCCTAGCCCTGTGGGATCCTTACTCCTGTGGGAGCCGCTTCAGCGGCG
>DATNJP010000205.1:0-10702 GCA_035603855.1 Luteibacter sp.
CGGCGCGGGACGCCTCGAACTGCGCCAGGGAGGCGGTCGCGACAGTCTCTCGCTCCTTTCCCATGGTTCCCGCTCCGCCGAGCTGGAGGTGGAAGGGCAGCATGTGGCGGGCACGTCGTTCTACGTGTTCGCCGCGATGCCACGGGCCTTCATCGTCATTCCGCATTCGGAAGCACTGGCTGTCCTGTTGACCCTGGTTGGGCTGGGCGGCGGCGCCTTCCTGCTCTGGGCCTCGCGACGCCGGCCGGCGCTGGTGCCAGACGCGCAGCCGGAGCCCGACATACTCATCGCGGATGTCGCGCCGAAACCCCGCCTGCCGCCGGCACCTTCAGCCACGGCGGCGGCGACTCGCGCTCCCGCCATCGCACCACGGGAGATCGATCCGTCCATCTTCCGCGCCTACGACATCCGTGGCGTCGCGGGCTCGGCGTTGACCGCCGATGTCGCCCACCGGATCGGCCAGGCCATCGGCGCACTGATGATCGAGCGCGACCTGCGCGAGATCGTCGTCGGTCGCGATGGCCGCCTGTCGGGTCCCGAGTTGATGGGCGCGTTGTCGGACGGCCTGCGCGCCGCGGGCATCGACGTCATCGACCTGGGCATGGTGCCGACGCCGTTGGTGTATTTCGCGGCGTACCACTTCGGTACCGGCTGCGGCGTATCCGTCACGGGCAGCCACAATCCCCCCGACCACAATGGCTTCAAGATCGTCGTCGCGGGGGAAACCCTGGCGGAGGCATCCATCGCCGACCTGCACCGCCGCATCGTCGAGGGGCGTCTTCCTTCGGATGGTGGCGGCACATGGCGCGAACAGCCCATCGTGGATGCCTATGTGTCGCGCATCGCGGGCGACGTGGCGGCGGAACGGCGGCTCAAGGTGGTCGTCGACGCGGGCAACGGCGTGGCCGGTGCCGTGGCGCCGCGCGTGCTGGAGGACATCGGCTGCGAAGTGATCCCGCTGCATTGCGAGGTCGATGGCCGTTTCCCCAATCACCACCCCGATCCTTCCGATCCGCGCAACCTTGCGGACCTCATCGCCGCGGTGCATACCGTGGGCGCGGACCTCGGCGTCGCGTTCGACGGCGACGGCGATCGCCTGGGCGTGGTGACGCAGACGGGTGAGATCATTTATCCGGACCGTCTGCTGATGCTGTTCGCGCAGGACGTGCTGGCGCGCAACCCCGGTGCCACGGTCATCTACGACGTGAAGTGCACGGGCCACCTGCGCCCGGTGATCCAGGAAGCGGCGGGCGTGCCCCTGATGTGGCGCACGGGTCATTCACTGATCAAGGCGAAGATGCGCGAGACCGGCGCGGCGCTGGCCGGCGAGATGAGCGGTCATTTCTTCTTCGCCGACAACAATCGCTGGTATGGCTTCGACGACGGCATCTATGCCGCGGCGCGCCTGCTGGAGATCGTGGCGGGCGACATCGAGGAGCGCAGTGTCGCCGAGCTTTTCGACAGCCTGCCCAAGAGCGTCTCCACCCCCGAACTGAAGCTGCCCATGACCGAGGGCGCGCACTTCCGCTTCATGGACGCGTTCCGCGCGTCGGCTACGTTCGACGACGCCCGCGTGACGACCATCGACGGCATCCGCGTGGACTGGCCGGATGGCTGGGGCCTTGTGCGTGCCTCGAACACCTCGCCGGCACTGATCTTCCGCTTCGACGCCGACAGCACCAAGGCGCTGGAACGGATCAAGCAGGCCTTCCGCCAGCGCTTGCTGGCGGTCGACCGGGAGATGCCGCTGCCTTTCTAGGCGCGCTTAGTGGCCGCCGCCGTTCGCCGTGGCGGCCGCTGCCTTCAGTTCGCGATAGTGGCGAAGCTGCGCATCCGTATCGGTCTTGGCCGCCTCCTTGGCGGCCTGCTGGCGCTGGAGCGTGGCGCGTAGCGCGGCGACTGTGTTGCGCTGATCGGCGATGCGGTCGGTGAGGTACTTCGGCACGGGCTGCTTGGACCGTTCCAGGTCGCCCGCGCGGGTCAACAGGTCGGCCAGGGCCTTCTCCTGGCCTTGCAGATTCAGGCGCGTGGTCCGTGCCGCCTGTTCGAAGTTGTCCAGTTCGGCATTCTTGGCCGCGGCGAAGGCCGCCTCATTCGGGTAGGCCGCGAGCATCTGGGCATCTTCGCGTTGCCGGGCCTGCTCTGCCTGTTGGGCCGCTGCCTGCTGGTCGGCCACCTTGCGGGCGGCGGTACGTTCATCCGCCGTCATCTGCCGATCGACGTGGCGGACGACCATGCCTTGTGCATTGACCACGTCGTACCCCGCCTTCATCGCGTCCGTCGTGAGGCTGTCGCTGAAGTACGACTGTCCCGAGGCATCCTTCCAGCGATACCGGTAGGCGTTGTTGTTCGAGGTGTTTTTCTGGGCGAACGCGACTGTGCCGATGCACAGGGCCGCTCCCGCCAGAATGTAACGCGCTGCTCGCATGGGATCCCCTCCTGTCGGCGGAGTATAGCCAGCGCACGGCGACAGGTTGTGCGTGCGCGGCAAGCGAGGTGGAACGCGTGACGCAGTCGCCGTTTTCGCTCAGGCCTTGACGCCGTACTGCTCGCGATAGGCCACGAGTCGGCCGTGCTCGGTCGCCAGCTCCGGCCGCTCGCCCGCGTAGGTGAGCACGTCGGCCAGGGTGGCGATGGCGATCACGGGGATGTCGAAGTGCGCGGCGACCTCCTGGGCGGCCGAGCGTTCGCCCTGGCCGCGCTCCTGGCGGTCCAGGGCGATGAGCACGCCGGCGGGCTCCGCGCCCTGAGCACGGATCAGCTCGAGGGATTCGCGCACCGCCGTACCGGCGGTCATGACGTCGTCGACGATCAGCACGCGTCCGCGCAGGGGCGCGCCGACCAGGGTGCCACCTTCGCCGTGATCCTTGGCTTCCTTGCGGTTATAGGCCCACGGGACGTCGCGGTCCTGCGTGTCGGCCAGGGCGATGGCCGCGGCCGCGGCCAGCGCGATGCCCTTGTAGGCCGGGCCGAACAGCATGTCGAACGGAACGCCCGAGCGCATCGCCGCAGCGGCATAGGCGCGGCCGAGGCGGGCCAGCGCCGCGCCGGAGTCGATCCGGCCCATGTTGAAGAAGTAAGGGCTGCTGCGGCCGGACTTGAGCGTGAAGTCGCCGAAACGAAGGACGTCGCGGGCGAGGGTGAGTTCAATGAATTCGCGCTGGTAGTCGTGCACGGGCAGTCTCTCAATCGTTCGTCGGGGAAAGCGGGCGCCACAGGACGTGTTGCGGGCCCGCACTGCCGCCATGGTACAACCCGCCGCTGTCGCGATACCCCGCCCTCAGGTAAGCGCGTACGGCGGCGGCATTGCGGACATTCACGGTAAGCAGGATGCGTTCGCGGTCGGGATGCCGCGCCGCCACGTAGGCACGGATCGCCTCCAGCGCCTCGCCACCCAGCCCCTGGCCCTGCCGGGAGGCGTCGATGAGGAAGCTGCGCAAGGCCACCGCACCCTCGGCGAGTGGGTGGTCGCCCAAGGCCGTCGCCCGGCGGTCGATGCGCACATATCCCACGACGATACCGTCGTGCAGCAGTGCAAGCGCTTCACTGCCCGGACAGACCGCGACATCGGCGAGGGAATCGCCGGCATGGCCGACGAACGGCAGCTGTTCGGGATGCACGGCCAGGGCCAGCACCGCCGGGCGCAGCGCGTCGTCGACGGGAACCACGGATACGAAAGGCTTCATGCGGGGCATTGTATGAGCGCGCCCTGCGTGTCTACGAGGGCAGATCCCGCCCTGCGGGTTATCATCGCCGGATCGCCGAACACCCGATCAAGGTCCCATGCGCATCATTTCGCTGAACGCCAACGGTATCCGCTCCGCCGCCACCAAGGGTGTGTTCGAGTGGCTCCGTAAACAGGATGCCGACGTCGTCTGCCTGCAGGAAACCAAGGCGCAGGAGTCGCAGCTCATCGATCCGATGTTCCGTCCCGACGGCCATCATTGCTTCTATCACGACGCGCGCAGCAAGAAGGGTTATAGCGGCGTGGCGATCTACTCGAAGCGCGAACCCGACGAGGTTCGCGTCTCGCTGGGCCGTGAGGACTTCGATTGCGAAGGCCGCTACATCGAGGCGCGCTACGGCAATCTCAGCGTCGTGTCGTTCTACATTCCATCGGGCTCGTCCGGTGACGAACGCCAGCAGTACAAGTTCCGCATCATGGAATGGCTGACGCCGATCCTGCGCGAATGGGCCGCCAGCGGGCGTGAGTACGTGCTGTGCGGCGACTGGAACATCGTCCATACGAAGAACGACATCAAGAACTGGACCTCCAACCAGAAGAACTCCGGCTGCCTCCCTGAAGAGCGCGCTTGGCTCGATCTGCTGTTCAAGGAGATCGGCTGGGTCGACAGCTTCCGCGCCATCAAGCCCGACGCCGTGGAATACACCTGGTGGTCGAATCGTGGTCAGGCCCGGGCGAACAACGTGGGATGGCGGATCGACTACCAGATCGTCACGCCCGGCTTGCGCGATCGCCTGCGCGATTGCTCGATCTATCGTGACGAGCGCTTCTCCGACCACGCGCCCTTTACCGTGGACTACGCCGAGTGAGCGAAGCCACCGGAGCGGCCCGCTACAAGGGGCTGCGCGGCGTGGCGGCCGCGTTCGCCCAACCGGGCGCGGTCACGATGCTGTTCTTCGGCCTGGCCTCGGGGCTGCCTTTCCTGCTGGTCGGCAACACGTTGTCGGCGTGGCTGAAAGAGTCGGGGGTGGATTACGGCGCGATCGGCATCGCCAGCTACGTCACCTTCGCCTATAACTTCAAGTTCCTGTGGGCGCCGCTGGTCGACAAATTCCGTCTGCCATTGTTCGGCCGACTTGGACTGCGCCGCGGCTGGCTCATGTTCGCCTTGTTGCTGCTCGGCGCGGGATTGCTCGGCATGGCGGCCATGCCACCCAATATTTCGCTGCCGTTGTTCATGGTGGCTACGGGCATCGCCGCTATCGCGGGGGCGACCATCGACATCGTCGTGGATGCCTATCGCGTCGAGATCGCACCGCAGGAAGCGCAGGGCGCGCTCGCGGCCACCTACACGCTGGGTTATCGCTTCGGCCTGATCGCCGGTGGCGCAGGCATCCTGATCGTCGCCGACGCGTTCGGTTGGCAGGGCGGGTATGTCGCGATTTGCGCGCTGCTGGTGATCCCGTTCGTCACCGTGCTGGTCGCACGCGAGCCGGAGCATCGCGTGCGCGAGCGCGTGCCGTTGCGTGTTGCCGTGCAGGAAGGCTTCGTCGGTCCTTTCCGCGACTTCCTCGCGCGCTTCGGTCCGGGGCTGGCGCTGGGATTGCTGCTGTTCGTCGCGCTGTTCCGCCTGCCCGACCAGATGCTCGGCGTGATGGCCTATCCGTTCTATCTCGACGCGGGCTTCAGCAAGACGCAGATCGCCGAAGTCTCCAAGGTGTACGGCGTCATCGTCGGCATCGTCGGCGCGCTGCTGGGCGGCTGGGCGGTCACGCGTTTCGAGATGCGCCGGCTGCTGGTGGTCGCGGGCATCGGCGTTGCGTTATCGAACCTGCTTTACCTGCTGATGGCCTCCAACCCCGGGCAGACCTGGGCCTTCGTGGCTACGCTGTCGGGTGACAACTTCGCGCAAGGTTTTGCGGGCCCGGTGCTGGTCGCCTTCATGTCGGGCCTGGTCAATCGCAGTTTCACCGCGACGCAGTACGCCTTGCTCAGCGCGCTGGCGAACCTTCCCGGCAAGCTCATTGGCGGCCTTTCCGGCTTCTTGGTCAAGGATTCGGGATACGCGTCACTGTTTGTGATCAGCACCGTATCCATCGTACCCACGCTGCTCGTGCTGGCCCTGCTGTGGCGTCGCATGCCACGACCGGCCGAGGTGGGCTAAGCCGGACGGCCTAGCTTTGCAACTTGCCAAAACTGTGTAAGATCGCGGCCACAGGGGGCATGCGCGAGGAGGTTACGCACGTGCCAGATATCGTGGTAAGGCACATCGACGAGCAGATGGCCGAGCGCATCAAAACGCTCGCGCGTGAGCGTCGCTGGTCGATCAATGAAGTAATCCTGCACGCGTTGCGCTACGGACTCGGCCTGAGCCCGGGTGACGTGTTCAACGAGCTATTGCTCGAACCCGGCGACATCGCGCACCTGACCGGCGCGTGGGACGCGGAAGAACAGGCAGCCTTCCAGGAAGCACTCTCGGCCCTTGCCCAGGCATCCCCGTCAACCCTCGCCGACGCCGCGACCCGCCCGGTAAAGCCCACCGAATCTTTCTAGCCCCACGTTGTGGGAATGGGGTGTGGCATGTCGGATGTGGCAGGTAGCAGGTGGGATTTGCAGGTGCAGGTGTCAGGTGCCAGGTGTAATGTGGGAGCCGCTTCAGCGGCGATCCCGCGGCAGCGGGCCAGTCACAGGCAAGCCCCCATCGCCGCTGAAGCGGCTCCCACATACAGGGCCACACCCACTTCAGGGCCACGCCCACATACGGCGCCTCACCCTCAAACAGCGCGCCTCAAGAAACCGCGTAAAGCGCCCCCAGCAACCGCAATCCACGCGCGCCGGTGACCGCTGGCAGGTTGCCCGGCTCGCCGCGAAGGCGTCGATACGCAAGCCATGCGAAGGCCATGGCCTCCATGCCATCCGGATCGATACCGAACGCCGCGCTGGAATGAAGCGGTCGTCCTTCCAGGCGGGCGCCGATCGCCTGCATCAACGCGGAGTTATGCACGCCGCCGCCGCAGGCAATGACGTCTTCCGCATCCGCCGCGTATCGCGTGATGGCATCCGTCACCGACACGGCGCTGAGCGCGAGCAACGTCGCCTGCACATCCTCCGGCGCCAGTTCCGCGACACGCGGATGCATGTCCAGCCAAGCGAGGTGAAAGTGCTCCCGTCCCGTGCTCTTCGGCGGGGGCAGGGCGAAGTACGCGTCGTCGAGCAGTTCGGAAAGCAGCCCGTCGTCGACGTGACCTGACGCCGCGAAACGTCCGTCGCGATCGAAGCCTTCGCCGCGATGGCGCAGGCACCACGCATCCATCAGTCCGTTCGCGGGGCCGGTGTCGAAGCCGGTGACATCGCCCGCCGCCGACAGGCGGGTGACGTTGGCTATGCCGCCGAGGTTGAGGACGACGCGCGCGCCATGTTCCGGCCGCAGCACCGTTGCGTGGAAGGCGGGAACCAGCGGCGCACCCTGCCCACCCGCGGCCACGTCCGCACGGCGGAAGTCGGCCACGGTGTCGATGCCGGTGCGCTCGGCGATGACCGAAGGGTCGCCGATCTGCAAGGTAAAGGGGAGTTCGCCGGCGGGCCGGTGGCGGATCGTCTGGCCGTGCGAGCCGATGGCGCTTACCTCGCTCGCCACCACGCCCGCTTTACGAACGACGGCCTGCGCCGCGTCGGCGAAGGCCCGGCCCACGGCCACATCGAGTTGCCCGTAGGCGTCGAGATCGAGACGGATTTCATCCTGCGCGACGGCGAGAATCCGCTGGCGCAGCGTTTCGTCCCAGGGATGCGTCAGCCCCGCGACAAGCGAGGGACGTCCATCGGTGAAGCGGACCAGCGCGGCATCGATGCCATCCGCGCTGGTGCCCGAGATCAGGCCAAGGTAGAGGCCGTCCTTGGAGGCGGCCATGGATCAGTCGTCGCTGTGCTGGCCGGCGTCGTTGCGCGCGAGCTTGACGTTGTTGTCCACCTGGTTGAGGCGAGCCAGCTGCGGGCCGACCACGTCCTTCTTGAACTTCGCCAGCTGCGCGGCAGGCAGCGGTTCCGGCTTGGGCAGGGTGACCGTCTGCGGGTCGCGCTGCACGTTATTGACGCGGAACTCGTAGTGCAGGTGCGGACCGGTGGCGAGGCCGGTCATGCCGACGAAGCCGATGGTGCTGCCCTGGCTCACGCGCTGGCCGACACGAAGGTTGGCGAAACGCGACATGTGCCCGTAAGCGGTACTGATGGTCGCGTTGTGCTGGATGACCACGAAGTTGCCGTAGCCATTCATCCAGCCGCGGAACTTGACGACGCCATCGCCTGCCGCGTGGATCGGCGTGCCCGTGGGGGCCGCATAGTCCACGCCCTTGTGCGCGCGCATCTTGCCGAGGATCGGATGCATGCGGCCCGCGCTGAACTGCGAGGAGATGCGGGTGAAGTCCACCGGGATACGCAGGAAGGAGCCCGTCAGCGGGCGGCCTTCCTCACTGAAATAGCTGACCTTGCCGTCGCTGTTCTTGAAGCGGTAAGCGGTGTAACGCTTGCCCTGGTTCACGAACTCGGCGGCAACGATGTCGCCTTCGCGCAGGAAGGAACCGTCGCTGTACACGTCGTCGTAGATGACGGTGAAATTGTCGCCGACGCGCAGGTCCTGCACGAAGTCGATGTCGAACTTGAAGACTTCCGCGAGCTTCAGCACCATCGCGTTGCTCATGCCGGCCTTCGAGGCCGCGCCGAACAGCGAGCTGTCGATGACGCCGTGGGCGATGTGGTCACGGCGCTGCACGTCGCGCGTCTGCGTGGTGAGCTGCGGTGCCGCGCCATCGAGGCGGAGCGTGGCGATGCTGGCTTCGTCCTGGTCGAAGCGGACGCCCTTCAGCACATGGTCGCCATCGACCAGGAACTGGAACTCCTGGCCCGGCTTGATCTGGTGGAAAACCTTGGTGCCACCCGCGCCGTCGATGACGTGCTGCAGGTCGGTCATCGAAAGACCCTGGGCGATGAAGATGTCGGCGAGGGTCTCGCCGGGATGGACCTGCACGGTCTGCCAGTCTTCGACCGGGGCGAGCGGCTTGACGGAGGCGGGATCGATCTTCGGCACGGCAAGCGGCACGACAGCATGCACCTGCGGGGTGGCGGGCGTCAGCGTCTGCTTCTTCATCGCGCCGGCCCAGGCAGGAATCACCAGGGCGGAAAGAATGACGAGCAGGAAAGCGGTGCCGGCAAGGATCCAGCGCTCGCGCGTCCAGCTGAGCGGCTCGGAAGAAGCGTTGCGGCTGAACGACCAGTGGGCGCGACTATCGTAGAAGTGCGAGTGACGGCGCTGCGCCTTGCGCCGGATGGCTTGCTTGCGGGCGCTTGGCCCGCCGTGGTTCACATCGCCCATTGTCTTTCTTATGTCCCGCTCGCCCCGAGTTGTCGCGTACCATAGCGGCCCCGTGCAAAGGCCGTCAACGCCTTTCCCATCAAGGCTTTGCATCGCATCTTGCGGTTAACGCACAATTAACCCCACGGCGTCTTCACGCACGAATGTGAAGGTCGCAGACCCCTACCTATAGAGAGTACGCATGAACGACCTGGAGCAGGCCCTGGCCCTCATTGCCCGTGGCGCCGACGAGATCATCAAGAAGGAAGACCTCGAGGCACGTCTCAAGACAGGCCGGCCGTTGCGTATCAAGGCGGGATTCGATCCCACGGCACCCGACCTGCACATCGGTCACACGGTACTGCTCAACAAGATGCGCCAGTTCCAGGATCTGGGTCACCAGGTCATCTTCCTGATCGGCGACTTCACCGGAATGATCGGCGACCCGACGGGCAAGAACGTCACCCGCAAGCCGCTCACCCGCGAGGACGTGCTGGCCAACGCGGAAACTTACGCCGAGCAGGTCTACAAGGTGCTCGACAAGGACAAGACCGAGCTGCGCTTCAACTCCGAGTGGTTCGGCAAGATGGGCGCGGCCGACATGATCCGCCTCGCGGCCCAGCACACGGTGGCCCGCATGCTCGAGCGCGACGACTTCGCCAAGCGCTACAAGGCGGAGCAGCCCATCGCCATCCATGAGTTCCTCTATCCGCTGGTCCAGGGCTACGACTCCGTGGCGCTGGAATGCGACGTGGAGCTCGGCGGCACTGACCAGAAGTTCAACCTGCTGATGGGCCGGGCCCTGCAGGAGCACCACGGCCAGCCGCCGCAGATCGTCCTGACCATGCCGCTGCTCGAGGGCCTGGATGGGGTCAACAAGATGTCCAAGTCGCTGGGCAACTACATCGGCATCAACGAGCCCGCCATCGACATCGTCACCAAGACGATGAAGATCGGCGACGAGCTGATGTGGCGCTGGTTCGAGCTGCTCAGCTTCGAGGTGTCCATGGAAGAGCTGGTACGCATGAAGGCGGATATCGCCTCGGGCGTGCTGAACCCCCGCGACGCCAAGCTGCGCCTGGCGCGGGAACTGGCCACACGCTTCCACGATGCCGCTGCCGCCGAGCAGGCCATCGCCGGGTGGCATGCCGTGGTCCGTGGCGAGGGCGATACCTCCCTGTTGCCGTTGACCGACATCGAGGCGCCGGCGGAAGGCTTCCGCCTGGCCGCCCTGTTGACCGCCGCGGGGGTCACGCCGAGCAATTCGGAGGCGAACCGCAAGCTCAAGGAGCGTGCCGTGCGCATCGATGGCGAAGTGGTCGATGACGCTTCGCGTGTCTTCGCTGCCGGTTTCGAGGGCGTGCTGCAGGTCGGCAAGAGAAATTTCGCGCGCATCCGACTGATTTAACGCGGCTTTCAAAAAAACTTCACAAAAGGGCTTGCGGCGTTCTTAGGAATCCGTATTATTCGCCCTCCCGCAGCGGCCCACGTCGAAAGACGAACGCTACGGCAGCTGTATCGCCTCGTCGGCGACCTCGAAAAAAAGAATCACGAGGGTGTTGACGGAAAGGAAAAACGATATAGAATGGGCGGCTCACCTCGGGACGAAATGTTCAGAGGGCGAAACCGAAAGGGATCGCAAGTGATTGATCTTTGACAGTGTGCGCAGGTGA
>DATNJP010000206.1:0-7138 GCA_035603855.1 Luteibacter sp.
CCTTCGATCCTCATCGCCGGCGCCACGGCCGTGTACGGCGAGGAAGCCATGCGCCGCGATTACGGAAGCATTACCGCCGTATCGAGCGACCGCGTGATTGAAGCTGACGACGGCTTCGTCGTCGACCTGGCCGGACGCGCCCTGCTCTGCCTCGATACGCCTGGCCACGCGCGGCACCACATCGCCATCCATGACGAGCGCGCCAACGCGTTCTTCACCGGCGACATCTTCGGCCTGTCCTACCGCGAACTCGATTCACCGGGCGGCGCGTTCATCATTCCGACGACGTCGCCTGTGCAGTTCGAACCGGATGCGGCCCACGCGTCCATCGAGCGCATGCTGCGTTACGAGCCGGAAGCCATGTACCTGACGCACTTCGATCGCGTCACCGAGGTGAAGCGGCTGGCCAACGATCTGCATGAGCAGATCGAAGCCATGGTGACGATCGCGAAGCGCCATGCCGCGGCCGATGATCGCGAGCAGCGCATCGCGGCGGATTTCACCGACCTGTATGTGGATCGGGCGCTTCGCCAGGGTGTCACGCTGTCGCGCGATGAGATCGTCAAGTTGTTGAAGATCGACATTCGGCTGAATGCGCAGGGGATTGTTGTCTGGCTTGATCGTGGGTTGCGGTGAGTTCGAATCGCCGCTGAAGCGGCTCCCACACAGAGCCCGGCACCCGCGCCGGCCCTCAGCCTTACCGAGCAGTCAGCTTTACCGGGCCCCCAGCCTTACTGGGCTTCCAGCCTTTACGGCCGCGCTTTATGTGGGAGCCGCTTCAGCGGCGATGGCCGTCCTCAAGCCAACCGGCCGCGCTCTATGTGGGAGCCGCTTCAGCGGCGATGGCCACCATCAAGCCAACCGAGCCCCATTCGGCACCGGTCGCTCCGTGGTAGTGATCACCACACCCTCATCCGTATGAAACCCCGTCAGCAGGAACTGCGACCGGAACGGTCCGATCTGCTTCTCAGGGAAATTGATCACCGCGACGATCTGCTTCCCGATCAGTTCCTCGGCCTGATAAATCGCGGCCACCTGAGCACTGGTCTTCTTCTCCCCGTGGGGGCCGAAATCCGCCCAGATCTTGTACGCGGGCCGGCGTGCTTCCGGGAATGCCTCGGCGCGGACGATCGTGCCCGCTACCAGCATCACCTTCTCGAAATCGGCCCAACTGATTTCCTCGCTCATCTCATCCTTCCAGTCGCGACTTGAACCAGTCGCGTAGTTCGTATTTCCAGTAAGTACCTTGCGCCGCCACGTAACCGAACGGGCGGTGTACCGGGTCCAGTCCGAACCCGGCGTACGTATCCAGCGACGATTCGCCCGCGGCGATCGCATCGGCCAATGCCTCGCCCGCCGCGCAGGTGGGCGCCAGGCCATGGCCACCAAACGCCTGCGCATACCAGAGGCCATTGCCGTGCGTTCCCACTTGCGGCATCTCATGGCGCGCGTAGCTCATCAGACCCGACCAGGCATGCTCGACGCGCACGTCCTTCAGCGAGGGAAACACACGCGCCAGGTCGTGCTTCAGCAACCGCTGCACCGCACGCGGCGAACGATCGCGAACCGAAATACGACCACCCCACAGCAGCCTCGTATCGCTGAGCGGCCGATAATAGTCGAAGGCGAAACGCGTGTCGTAGACCGCTGCGCGCGTGCGCAGGCACGCGGCGAGTCGTTCGCCCAGAGGCTCGGTCACCATCACATACGTCGCGATCGGCAGCACGGCGCGGTCGATGCGCCGGTCCAGCCCGGCGAGATAGCCGCCGCAGGCAAGCACGACCGTGGGCGTCTCGATCTCGGCATCGCCCACGCGCAGGACCCAGCGTGGTCCACGGCGCTCGAGCATGCGCACCTTCGAACCCTCGTGGATCGACACGCCCACCTGCTCCGCCGCCCTCGCCAATCCGCGCGCGTAAGCCAGCGGATCGATGTGCAGCGCGTTCCGCTCGTAAAGGCCGTCGTGGTAGCGGGCACTGTGCACGAACTCGTGCATGGCCTCGGCCGGGATCCACTGCCAGTCGGCGGCGTAGTGTTCGGCAAGCAAGCGTTGCCGCGAGCGGAGCACCTCCGCGTCGCGAAACCAGTTGGCCCAGACCACGCCCGCATCCACCATGTCGCAGTCGATGGACAAGGCCTTGATGCGTTCGCGAATGAGGTTCACCGCATCCACGGTGCGCCCGTAAAGGGCCCGGGCGCGTTCCGGGCCAGCCTTTTCCAGCAGAGCCTTCTCGCCGAGCGAGTAACCCGCGAAAACGAAGCCGCCATTGCGTCCCGATGCGCCGAAGCCGACCGACTTCGCCTCCAGCAGCACGATGTCGCGCACGCCACGGGCGGCGAGGCCCAGCGCCGTGTTCAAGCCGGCGAATCCACCACCCACGATCACGACCGACGCCTCTCGCCGGCCTTGCGGCGGTGGACGAAGCGCAGGTGCTGGAACCCGGTCGTGGTACCACGACAGCATCGGCAGACGATCCTTGGGGAAGAGAACCCGTTGTACGACACGGAGGCGCCCGACGAAAGGGCTATGGGTCATCGACGCCCGGAGTATCATCGGGCGACCCTTCGACGACGCGATGCCATGAGCCTCCTGCCTCCCATCGACCTCAAGCGCTGGATCGACGACAACCGCGCCCTGCTGAAGCCGCCGGTCGGCAACAAGTGCGTCGTCGATGGCGATTTCATCATCATGATCGTGGGCGGTCCGAACGCGCGCACCGACTACCACTACGACGAAGGCCCGGAGTTCTTCTACCAGCTCGAGGGCGAGATGGTGCTGAAGGTGCAGGAGGATGGGCAGGCGCGCGACATCCCGATTCGCGCCGGCGAGATCTTCTATCTCCCTGCTCGGGTGCCGCACTCGCCGCAGCGCATGCCGCATTCCATCGGGCTGGTCATCGAGCGTCGCCGTCTCGAGGGTGAGAAGGACGGCCTGATGTGGTTCTGCCAGAACTGCAACACGAAGCTGTTCGAGGAATACTTTCCGCTCGGCAACATCGAGAGCGATTTCCCGGCGGTGTTCGAGAAGTTCTATCGCTCCATCGAAGCGCGCACCTGCAAGCACTGCGGCGCCCTTCATCCCGCGCCGAAAAAGTATTCGGCCTGACGCGCCCACTTCGCGACCGGGTCGCCAGGGTCTTTAACCCAGGGCTGCCTGGCGCATCGTCAGCCATTTCGTCGCCATGCGCCGCAGGGATGCATCCGCGCCCGGATCGGCGGCGATCTCAGTGACGGGACGCCATGCGAGCGCCAGGGACTCTTCGTTCACCACGAAGGCTTCGTCACCGCGCGCCACGACCACGTAGCGCACGTCGTAGTGCCAATGCTCCGGTTCGTCGCCGCGCGCCGGGATGACATGGCGGTCCACGTCGAAAATACCCGGCAGGACCTCGAGTTCGCGCAACCCGGTTTCTTCTTCCGCCTCGCGCAGCGCGACGTTCGCCAGATCCGTTTCGCCATCCGCGTGCCCGCCGGGCTGCAACCAGCGGCCCAGCTTGCGGTGCAGCATCAACAGGACGCGCTCGCCATCCGCGCTGACCAGCCAGGCCGACCCGGTGAAGTGGCCGGCTTGCGTCTCCCTATGGAAGGGCCGCGCCTGCTCGCTCAGCCACTGTGAGAAATGCGCGACATGGTCCTCGGCGGACCATTGGGCCGCGTATCGGTCAAAGGCGTCGAACAGTCGTTGTCGAGCAGCATCCATAAGGGAACACCTACAAATGAACCACCCATTCTCGCATGCCTTTTTCAGACTGATCCGATGTCGCCGAAGGACGGCGCCTGCCTAGGATGTACTCGGGACGCACGACGCGCCCCGCCCATCCGCAGCAGCCGCTGTGTAACGCAAGGAAGGCACGCATGTCGCAGAACCTCACGATCGCCGTCGCACTCGCCCTGGCACTCGTCCCGGCCACCTCCATCGCGGCAACGACCGATACACACCGCGAGGCCAACTTCACCGGTCCGCTGGTCACGCCCGCGGTCAACAGCATGCCGACGGGCATGATCAACATCGAGCCGTATCTCATCCATACCCATGTCCGCGGCGTCTATGACAACGACGGCCGGCGCAGCGAGCGCAACGCCAAGCTCGGCCAGTGGCAGCTCGCGGTGCCCATGATGTACGCGCTCACCGACACGAACTTCGTGCAACTCACGCTCAACGCGTCGCGTACGTCGGGTCAAGGCCTGCATAGCGACGGCATGCGCATGGGCGACACCACCGTTCGCTTCCAGCAACGCCTGCGCGGTCCGGATGCCGACGGCGGCGGACTCGTACTCTCGGTCGCCGCGGCCCAGCGTCTGCCGACCGGCGCATATCACCACCTCGATACCAATCCGCTGAACGGCACCGGCAACGGCGCCATGCGCACCACCCTCGCGCTCGGCGCCCAGCAATTGCACTGGCTGGACGAAGGCCATGCCGTGCGCTGGCGGGCTCAGCTTGCGTGGAGCCCCTCGCCGGGTCGCATCCGCGTACGCGACGCAAGCATTTACGGCACGGGCACCGGTTTCCGCGGCCACGCACGTCTCGGACAAGCCTGGAATGCCTCCGTCGCGGCCGAATACGCGCTCAACCGCCACTGGGTGCTGGTGGGCGAAGCCATCTGGAACCGGGCCAGCGCCGTCACCCTGGGCGGCGTCGCCGCCAACGGCTCGCGGATGGCCAGCCGCCTCTCGCCCAGCCAGGAGTTCAGCCTGGCGCCCGCCGTGGAATACCACGTCGGTCCGAACCTTGGCCTCATCGCCGGTGTCCAGTTCACGGTCGAAGGGCGCAACACGTCCGACTACGTGGCACCCCAGGTGGCATTGAACATGGTCTTCTGAGCACCGTCGTCCACGTATGCACAACCGCCGCAAGTCATGGTCGACATCCGCACCTTCCGCATGCAATGCCTTGGCAGGCCTCGCAATGCAGCTTGTACGCCCGATGCCCGCTGGGCTATGGTGCCGTGCCAACGCTTCAGGGCAGCGGCGTGTCCACCGTGACTCACGCGGCGGTCCCAATAATAAAAGGTTACATTCCGGTAGTAGGGGAGACACATGTTGAAACACCTGTTCGCGACGCATCCCATCGAGGCCGCGCCGCACGTCGATGCTGGAGAACACATCGAGACCGGCGCTCATGGTGGCAATGAGCTCAAGCGGGTCCTTACCGCCAAGCACCTGATCCTCCTGGGCGTTGGCGCCGTCATCGGTGCGGGTATCTTCGTCATCACCGGTCAGGCCGCTGCACTGCACGCCGGCCCGGCACTGGTCATCAGCTTCCTTATCGCCGGTTTCGCCTGCGCTCTTGCAGGCCTGTGCTACGCCGAATTCGCGGCGATGCTGCCTGTCTCGGGCAGCGCCTACTCCTATTCCTATGCAACGCTCGGCGAGTACGTCGCCTGGTTCGTCGGCTGGAACCTCGTCCTCGAGTACCTGTTCGCCGCCGCCACCGTCGCCGCGGGCTGGTCGGGCTACTTCAATGAACTGCTCGGCATGATCGGCGGCATGGTCGGCCACAACCTGGCCCTGCCCACCACGCTGGCATCGGCGCCGTTCCAGTTCGTCGAGGGTCACATCCAGGCCACCGGCACGCTGATCAACCTGCCCGCCGTCGTCATCATCGCCGCGCTGTCGGGCCTGTGCTACGTCGGCATCACGCAGTCCGCCTTCGTCAATTCGATCATCGTGGCCATCAAGGTCACCGTGATCCTGCTGTTCCTCGCGTTCGCGATCCAGGTCATCAGCCCGGCGAACTGGCATCCGTTCATTCCGGAGAACGAAGGTCCGGGCACGTTCGGCTGGAGCGGCATCTTCCGAGCCGCGACCATCGTGTTCTTCTCCTACGTCGGTTTCGACGCCGTCTCCACGGCCGCCGGCGAAGCGAAGAACCCGCAGCGTGACATGCCCATCGGCATCCTCGGATCGCTGGCGATCTGCACGGTGCTGTACATCGCCGTCGCCCTCGTCCTGACCGGCATCGCGCCGTTCCGCATCCTCAACACGCCGGAGCCGGTCGCCACCGCCCTCGGCCTGTATCCGCACCTCTCGTGGCTGAAGGCCATCGTCGTGCTCGGTGCGATCACGGGCCTGTCCTCGGTCATCCTCGTGATGCTGATGGGCCTGCCGCGCATCTTCTTCTCGATGGCGAAGGACGGCCTGCTTCCGCAGACCATGGCCAAGGTCCATCCGAAGTTCCGTACGCCGTACATCGGCACGATCATCGTCGGTGTGGCCGCGGCGGCCATGGCCGGCCTGTTCCCGGTCAGCGTGCTGGGCGAACTCGTCTCCATGGGTACCCTGCTCGCCTTCGCCACCGTCTGCGTCGGCGTTCTGATCCTGCGCTACACCCGTCCGGACCTGAAGCGCAGCTTCCGCGTGCCGTTCGCGTGGCCGATCTGCGTCACCGGCGCCCTCGCCTGCGTCTACCTGTTCTGGCAGGCCTTCGAGGAACACTGGCGCCTGATGGTCGGCTGGATCGTCATCGGCCAGCTCATCTACTTCGGCTACGGCTACGCGCACAGCAAGCTCAGGCCAAAGAACGCGTAAACTCCCGTCACGGGGGCCGGCCAAGCGCCGGCCCCTCTTCTATTGGCCGTACCCGTCGAAGGTTTCCATGCTTTCCCAGCTCCTCGCCCGCAAGACCAGCTTCTCCGATGCCGACGACGTCCATGGCCCGGGCCTGCGTCGAACGCTCGGGCCCTGGGGACTGACGGCGCTGGGCATTGGCGCGGTGATCGGCGGCGGCATCTTCGTCATCACCGGCCAGGCCGCCGCTGAACACGCAGGCCCCGCGGTGATCCTGGCCTTCATCTTCGCGGCGATCTGCAGCACCTTCACCGCGCTTTGCTACGCCGAATTCGCAACCCTCATCCCGATCTCCGGCAGCGCCTATTCCTACGCCTATGCCACCCTGGGCGAGCTGATGGCCTGGTTCATCGGCTGGAACCTGGTGCTGGAATACGGTGTGTCGGCATCAGCCGTGGCCGTGAGCTGGACGGGATATTTCGTCAGCCTGCTCGAGCACATCGGCGGCCTGCTGCACATGGATCTCACCATCCCCAAGGCGCTTACCAGCGCGCCCCTGATGTTTACCGCCGACCACCACCTGGTGGCCACCGGCGCCATCATGAACCTGCCTGCGGTGGTGCTGACC
>DATNJP010000207.1:0-5582 GCA_035603855.1 Luteibacter sp.
CCTGAAGTGGGAAGCGGGCCAGCGTTACCGCGACGGCCGCATCCACTTCAAGAATTCGCAGTTCCGCGAAGACTTCCTCGACCGCTACGTACCGTTCAAGAGTGGCGACTACTTCTCGCAGAGCCAGCTCCTGGAATTGCAGCAGGCACTGAACGGCGCTGACTACTTCGCCGTGGTCAACGTCATTCCCGACACGGACAACGCGAAGGACGGCACGATCGACATCGAGGTGGAGCTGGAACCCGCCAAGCGAACGATCTATACGGGCGGACCCTTCTTCGGCACCGACACAGGCGCGGGACTGCGTGGCGGCATCGAGAAGCGCTGGATCAACGACCGCGGCCACAAGTGGAAGAACGAGCTGGTGCTCGCGCAGCGCTTGAAGACGGTGTCGACGCTGTACCAGATTCCCATGCCCGGTCCGAATCAGCGCAGCTTCAACTTCGGCGCCAACTTCCGCGACGCCGATACCGTCACCTCGCAATCGCGCACGCTGCAACTCGTCGCCAACGAAACACGCCTGTGGCACGGCTGGCAGCGCACCATCGGCATCAACGCGCTGTCCGGCACGTTCACCGTCGGCAAGCGCGGTGGCGAAGGCGACAACGCGGAGGGACTGGAGCGCGGGCGCAGCACCCTCGTCTATCCGGAGATCACGCTCAGCCGCAAGAAGGGCGACAATCCCACGTTCGTGCGCAGCGGCTGGTCGCTCACGCTCACGGCGCGAAGCACCGCGGGTCCGCTGCTATCCGATGCGAGCTTCTCGCAGGTGATGGGCGACGTGAAATGGATCCAGTCGTTCTGGGGGCGCAATCGCCTGATCCTGCGCGGCACCGCCGGCAAGATCTGGACAAGTGCCTTCAGCGACCTGCCGCCGCAATTGCGCTTCTTCGCCGGTGGCGACCGCTCGGTGCGCGGCTACGACTACCAGAGCATCGGCCCTCGCAACGCGTTCAACCGTGTCATCGGCGGTGAAGGCCTTCTCGTCGGCAGCACGGAAGTCGAGCACTACTTCACGCGGAACTGGGGCATGGCCGCCTTCGTCGACGCGGGCAACGCGTTCACGGGCACGGATTACAGTCCGCGCGTGGGCGCTGGTCTCGGCGTACGCTGGTTGTCGCCCGTCGGCATGATCCGCTTCGACGTCGCCGTACCGGTCGGCGACAAGAACGAACACGGCATCCACCTGCATGTCGTCATCGGGCCCGACCTGTGAGGAGCACCGGCATGAAATGGTTGATCCGCATCGGCGTGACGCTCGGCATCCTTCTGCTGGTGGTCGCGCTCGGCGTGTGGTGGCTGGTCGGCAGCGCGTCGGGCCTGCGTTTCGCGCTCGCCCGTGCACAGGCGTTCACCGATAACGCACTCACCGTCGAGAAGGCCGAGGGACGCCTCGCCGGTCCGCTCGATCTTTCCGGGCTGCGCTACCGCGACGGCAAGGGCATGGACGTGCGGGTCGCCACCGCGCACCTGGATTTCTCGTTCGGGTCGCTGCTACGCAAGCGCGCGCACGTCTACGACCTGACGGCGGACGGCATCGACGTCGCCCTCGGCCCCAGCGAGCCCGAGCCCGACACGCCTTCGGAGCCCTTCTCGCTCGAGCCGCCGCTGGACATCGTGCTCGACAAGGTGAAAGTCGGCCACGTTCGCGTGACTCAGGAAGGCAAGCCGCTGTTCGAGTCCAACTCGCTCGACCTCGCCGCCTCCTGGACGCGCACCGGCATCGTCGTGAAGTCGCTCGCGCTGCGCGCACCGGATGGCCGTGCCGATCTCGGTGGCACGCTGGCGGTCGGCAAGGGTTACAAGGGCGATGGCAAGGCCTCCTTTGAATGGAAGGTCGGCGAAGTGGACTACGCCGGCGACCTGGAAGCGCACAGTGACGGCGCGAAAGCGCACACCATCGTGAAGCTGCGCCTTCCGCTGGTGGCGCAGGTCGACGCCAACCTCGTGCAGAGCGGCGACTACGCCTGGACGGCGAAGATCGATGCGCCGCGCTTCGATCCCAAACCGCTGATGGGTGAAAGCAGCCTCACCTCGGTGGGCCTCGCCGTGCAGGGATCGGGCGACCGCTACAGCGCCAACCTCACCGGCGACGTGGATCTCAATGATTACCGCGTTCACCTCGCACCGATGAAGGCAGCCTTCGACCACGAATACAAGCGCCTCACCATCGACGAACTGACCGTCGGCTCGCCCCAGGTGAAGGGATCGCTCACGGCGAAAGGCAACGTGGAAATCGCCGCGCAACCGCTCTCGGCCGATCTCGCCCTGAACTGGAAAGACGTGCTCGTCCCGGCCAACGTCGCCGGCCAGGACCTGGCGAGCACAGGGCAGCTTCTCTTCAAGGGAAGCGCGGACGCATATCACGCGGAAGGCGATGTCGACATCGGGCCACCCGATCACATCGGCAAGTTCACCCTCGATGTCGATGGCAAATCCGACCTCATCACGCTGCACACGGTGCAGCTGAAACAACCGAAGGGCAGCCTGGCGGCGAGCGGCACGCTCACGTTGCAACCCGCGCTCGCCTGGAAGCTCGACGTGAAGGGCGACCACTTCGACCCCGGCCAGCTGCTGGCCGAGTGGCCTGGCGCGCTGAACCTCGACCTCGCCACCGAAGGCCGGATGGTCAACGACACGCCGCTGGGTACGCTCGAACTGCGCAAGCTCGATGGCACGCTGCGCCAGCGCCCGCTGCGTGGCAACGGCACGCTCACGCTTAAGCCGGAGGAAGTGGTCAACGGCACGCTCGATCTCGCCTCCGGTGGCAGCACGATCCGCCTCGACGCCAAGGGCGACACCGCGAATGACGCGACGCTCAAGCTCGCCATCGCGTCGCTGGGCGACTGGCTGCCCGATGCCGGCGGCCGCGTCACCGGCGACATTTCGGCCAGGGGCAAGGTGCCCAAGCTGGCCGTGAAGGCGAACCTGCGCGGCAGCGCCATCGTCTACGCCGACCAGAAAATCGACATGCTTTCCGTCGATGCCGATGTGCCGGATATCAGCACGCCGGGCGGCAAAGTGGATGTGGTCGGCACGGGCCTGGTCAGCGGCGGGCTCGTCTTCAGCCGCGTCGACGTGTCGGCCAGCGGCAACCAGGAACGTCACCAGCTCAGCATCGACGTTAAGGGACGTCCCCTGGCGGCGGACCTGAAGCTTTCCGGCTCGCTGAAGAACGGGGCTTGGAACGGCACGCTCTCCGCGCTGAACATCGACTACCAGGGCCTGCCACCGTGGCGACTGCAGAATGCCAGCCAGCTGACATGGCAGGACGGAGCGGCGAGCATGAGCGATCTCTGCCTTACGGCGGGCGATCCCCTCCTTTGCGTTGCCGCGAAGCAGGACAAGGCGGGCAACCTCGACGCAAGCTATCGTCTTCGCCGCGTACCGCTGGCCTTGCTGATGACCGCGGCCGAGGCCTCGAACAGTCCGATGCGCGCGGAAGGCATCATCGAAGGCGATGGCAATATCCGTCGCACGGCAGCCGGTGCGTTGTCCGGTCAGGCCAACATCACCTCCGCGCATGGTTCGGTCGCGTACGCCGACCATGGCGAGCGTCCACTGCTCGTCTACGACAATCTGTCCGCCAATGCGCAACTGGCGCCGGACAACCAGCGCCTGACCCTGCGTGCCTCGCTCAACGACGGTGGCACGCTGGACGGCAACGTATCCCTCACCGGGGCGCAGCAGGCGCTGGGCGGCACAGTTGCCCTGCACCTCAAGAACCTCTCCGTCATCGAGCTGTTCACGACGGAGCTAGCCGAAGTGAAGGGCGCCCTCGACGCCAACTTCAACCTCGGTGGCACCGTCGCCGCGCCAGCGATCACTGGCCAGGCCATCGTCGGCGGCTTCGCGACGGAAGTGCCAAGCGCCGGCCTCAAGCTGAAAGACGGACGCATCAGCATCACCACCGCCGACGCGAAGACCTACATGGTCGACGGCACGATACGGTCCGGCGACGGCACGCTGTCGATCAAGGGCAATGCCGCCCTCGGCACCGGTGCGCAGATGCGCCTGGGCATCGAAGGATCGAAGTTCACGGCGGTGGACATCCCTGCCGCCAAGGCGGTCATCTCGCCCGACCTGACCATCGTGCAGGACGCCAAGGGCATGAACATCAGCGGCAAGCTCAACGTCGACATGGCCGACGTCAATGTCGAGCGCCTGCCGGGTTCCGGCGCGACCAAGGCGTCGGCCGATGTGGTTGTGGTCGACGACAAGCAACGCGAAGCCGCCGAGGAATCCGCCCCGATCACCGCGGACATCCGCGTCGACCTGGGTCGCAAGGTGCACCTGGTCGGGTTCGGTATCGACGGCCGCATCACGGGCCAGCTGGATGTGCGCGAACGGCCGGGGCGCGCGACGACAGGCCAGGGCCAGATCGGTGTCGACGGTACCTATAAGGCATACGGACAAGACCTGCGCATCGAGCAGGGCCAGCTGCTATTCGCCAGCACGCCTATCGACAACCCGGGTCTCAACATCCGAGCCGCACGCACGCTCAATCCGAATGCCACGATCAGCGATGGGCAGAAGGTCGGCCTCTTTGTTTCAGGCACCGCGCGCCGCCCCATCCTCACCGTGTTCTCGAACCCGGTGATGGAACAATCCGACGCCCTCTCCTACCTCGTCACGGGCAAGCCGCTGTCGCAGGTAAAGGGCGGCGAAGGCAACATGGTCGGTGCCGCCGCCCAAGCCCTCGGCTCAGCCGCCGGAGACCTGCTCGCCAAGAGCGTCGGTTCGAAGATCGGTGTCGACGACATCGGCGTGAGCAACAACGACGCACTCGGCGGCACGTCGGCCTTCACCGTGGGCAAATACCTCTCGCCGCGCCTGTATCTCAGCTACGGCGTTGGCCTGTTCGATCCCGGCCAGGTGATCACCCTGCGCTACATCTTCAGCCGGATGTGGAACTTCGAGGCACAGAATGCGACGGAGTTCAGTCGGGCTAGTTTGAACTACCGGCTGGAACGATAAGGACGTCGGTGCGCGTCCTGGCGTGCACTGGATGGTTGGGGTGCGTTCGCCGCGGCGCCCACCTTCGGCAGATCGAGACATTGCCCTCTTTCAGGTGTCGCCAGTACTCGATAGCCTCGTTTCGCTGGCGAATGGATCGTCCGCGGTGCTTTCGAGCCATCCAAGCTCGCCCAAGGACGATGAGCTCCGATCATGGCAACGGTTTCGTTCCCGCACGTGGGCAGTTTTCACCGGTTGCGTTTTGCTGAGCCCGCTCACTCCGGCCCATGCCATGTGAAGTACCACGTGGACGCCAGCGGGAAGGCGATCTTTCTTTGCTCGCAACTTCGCGGCTACACGGGTATCTCCGTGACCGATGCGGCGCTGGAGATCTACATGGCTACCGTCGCTCTACTCGACGAGCGTGACGTGTTCCACGAGCTGAAGATCAAGAAGCGATTGTTCAAACCGGCGCAGAACGTCTTCCTCTGCGTCGCGCGCACGTGTCGATGGATCGAACATTACCCAGCCGGAACGGGGCGGCGTGCGGGAGACTCGTACTCCCTGGTGCGTTTCGACTGCCAGTTGGGCCCTATCTGGACCCACATCGACCTTGCAGCGGCGAT